>CBDTYK010000096.1:0-5696 GCA_965364595.1 uncultured bacterium | reverse complement strand
ACCAGGGGCGGCCATATGCAGTAGCCGCCGAAGCCAACGTGGCCGGGTTGTGGTATCGGCGGGACGTCTTCGAGCACCTCGACCTGGATCCTCCGAACACGTGGGACGAGTTGACCGAAGTCGGCGCACGACTGAAACACTCGACGAAGACGACGCCGCTTGCGATCCCTCTCGGCATCAACGCCGGTGAGACTGCGACGTACTGCCTGGTCGCCATGCTGGCCGCCAACGGCGCAGACGTGACGACCGAGACACATGTCACGTTGGATTCCGAACGGACCGTGGAGACGCTCGAGTTCGTCGCACGGCTGATCGCCGACGGTGTGATCGATCTCCAGTCGGTCACCTACGACTGGAACCGGGCCGGCGAACTCGTGGCGTCGGGACGCGCGGCGATGTCGATCGGCGGCACGTATGAGGCTCCCGACATCGCCGACGCAGCGAAAGTCGACCTCGATGATCTCGACGATCACATCGGGTTCGCTCCGCTTCCTCAGGGCCCTCACGGGGCGGGGGCGACCGTCATCGGCGGGATGGCATACGCAATCCCCAGGCAAGCGAAGCGACCCCAGGACGCCATGCGAGTGTTACGCGCACTCGTGGAGCCGGAGTCGATAGCACGACTGGCATTCGCCACCGGGACATTGCCGGGGCGACGCTCGGTCGTCGAGGCGGTGGCGAAGGATCTCCCCTTGGTGCGGGTCACGTCGGAGGTGATCGACTCGGCCCGGCTCAGGCCGGAGACGATCGCATACAACCGGGTCTCCCAACAACTCCAGTTGATGGTTGAGTCCGTGGCTCTCAACAGGACGACTCCCAACAAGGCGGCCAGTCGCACCGCCCGATACATCGGCGCGATCACGGGCCTGCCACTGGCCGAACGGAGAAAGGAGTAGCTATGCGCATCGGCATGGTCTCGACACGGTTCGCCGGCACCGACGGAGTCTCGCTGGAGACGGCGAAAGTCGCCGAGGTGCTGAGGCGCTCTGGGCATGACGTTGCTTGGTTCGCCGGTGAACTCGGTGACGAATTCACTCCAGGGCGCCTGCATACCTCCGCCCATTTCACCGACCCTGCAGAGCTGGCTCGACAGACCGAGTACTTCGGGAACACCGTGCGCCGCCCCGGCCTCATCGAGGAGGTACGGGCTGCAGCCAAAGACATCCAGGATGCACTCCGCCGGTTCGTCAGCGAGTTCGACGTCGACGTTCTCATGCCACAGAACGCCCTTGCGATCCCGATGCAGATTCCCTTGGCAATGGCGATCGGCGAAACGGCAGCGGAAGGCATGCCGGTGCTGGCTCACCACCATGATCTTGCGTGGGAGCGGGAGCGGTTCTCCGAGACGTCGATCCCCGACCTCCTCGACGCCTACTTCCCGCCGCGTGGTCCGACCATCCACCATCTCGTGATCAACTCGCTCGCCCAGGAGCAGTTGGCTCGGCGTCGGGGATTGGTTTCGGCCGTCCTCCCGAACGTAATGGATTTCGCACGTGACGATCCAGACCCACGGGACGGCGAACGATTCCGAGCGGCCGCCGGGCTCTCGAAGGACCAGGTCGTGCTGCTCCAGCCGACCCGAGTGATCCCCCGCAAGAGCATCGAGACCTCGATCGAGTTCGCCCAGCACATCGATGACGCGGTGATCGTGATCACTCACGAGGAAGGGGACGAGGGCGACCGATACGGGAGCGCATTGCGCAGCCTCGCCGAACAGGCCGATGTCGACCTTCGATTCGTCCCGGTGGGCACCGACCCCGCCGCTGGCCCGACACTCGCAGACGCGTACGAGTCGGCCGCTCTCGTCCTGTACCCGAGCCGGATCGAGGGATTCGGCAACGCCCTGCTCGAGGCGTTCTTCTATCGACGCCCTGTGCTCGTCCGGCGCTACCCCGTCTACGTCGCCGATATCGCCCCGACCGGCGTCCAATGCATCGAGTTCGGGGACTACCTCACCGACGATGCCATCGACCAGGCGCGAAGGTGGATCGACGACCCCGACGCCCCGAAGAACGCAGTGGAGCAGAACTACGAAGTGGGACGCCGATCGTTCTCGCTCGAAGTCGCGCAAGTCGTGATGGATCGAGCGCTCTCCGCCTTCGAGTCCTGAGCTGCTCGTCACGGCTTTGAGGTTCCCCTCAGCCGTGACCTCGCCTACGCAGTTCGGCAGAGCGGCACTGCATGCTCGCTCAGGCGTCCAGCGAAGCAACGATGTCGACCGGACCGTCACCGATCACCTGGTAGGCAGGGCGAGCACCACGCGACGTGGCGAATCAGATCGGGGGCATGTCGGCCGGCACGTCCGAAACGCTAGACGTGCCGCACACGACGGGCCGATCGATCCTCTTCAACGTTCGATGAGCGATTCGTAGTCCGCAGGAGTGACGGCGATGGTTGCGAGCGCGCCGTCGGCGGTTGGCACGTCCGTCGTGACTCCGTCGAGTTCGAAGACGACCCCGTCGGTGTCCCCGAATTGGGTCAAGGTGAGCACGATCTGAGCCACCGCCAGGATCTCCTGCTGCCCACCGACCGTGGCGAAGTTCGCAGTGAGGTTCACGGTCGCGATCGATTCTGCGATGTCGAACCCGAGCAGGTCGGTTCCGACCGGTATCGAGGAGCTGAGCCCGCTGCGATCCTCGGGCTCGGTCACCCCGGCGAGCAGCGATTCGAGCACGGCTCCGGCATCGATGGGAACCGGGAGATCGCGGGTGACTCGTACGAGCCCGTCGTCGCCCACCAGGTACAGCGGCGCAGCTGCGAGCTCGCCGGCGGCTGGCAGATCCTCGAGTGCCGGGCCGACCTCCTCCAGACTGAAGGTCTCCGGAGCGTCATCGACCGGGATCCCGCACGAGGCGAGGACCACCACACAAACCAGCAGGAAGCGACGTTTCATGGTGTGTCCACCGGCAATTCGATCACAAAACGGGCGCCACCGCCCTCGATGTTCTCGCCGAACACCCGCCCGCCCTGTAGTTCCACGTTCTGCGCGGCGATCGCAAGTCCCAGCCCGCTGCCCACGGTCCGGACCGCCCCGGTGGACCCGCGGGCGAAACGCTCGAAGATCCGATCGATCTCGCCCGGGGCGAGGCCCGGGCCATCGTCCTCGACGCCGATTCGAGCGGTGCGATCGTCCGACCTGATGACGATCCTGGACGCGCCGCCCCCGTGGTTCTCGGCGTTTTCGATCAGGTTGAACAACGCCCGTTCCAGACGGCGCTCGTCCACTCTCACCATCGTGTCGACGCTCGCCCGGTCCGAGTCGACGGTGAGGCCCTCGCGCCGGAGCCGGTTGAGGATGCTCGCGACCACTGCAGTCACGGGGGCGGCCTCGAGTTCGACCGTGACCACCCCCGCATCGAGCTTTGCGATCTCGGTGAGGTCGGCGACCGTCTGTCTGAGGCGTCTGACGTCCGTCGTGGTGATGTTGAGTGTCGTCACGGCGGCCGTCGAGCACTGCGAGCGATGTGATCACGCTCGTGAGCGGCGTGCGAAGCTCGTGGGCGACGTCGGACGCGAACCGTTCCTCCCGGGCGATGCGCTCTTGGACGGTGTCGACCATGCGGTTGAACGAGTTGGTCAGGACGGCGAGATCGTCGTCGATCCTCTCATCGAGTCGAGTCTCGATGGCACCGTTGGCGATCCGGCGAGCGACCGCCGTCACGTCACGGAGCGGCTGCACGACCCGTCGTGCCATCCAGCCACCGAGCAGCACGCCGGCTGCGGTCGAGAGCAGTCCGGCCAGGACCATGACCTGCGCGATGGTTCGGAGGCTCTGCTCGACATCGAGGAGCGAATAGACCTCGAAATAGCCACCGGTCCCGTCGGCAGCAGGGATCCCGACGATGAGCGCTGGGCGCACCTCTTGGATTCGCACCCGCTGTCGAGCCGGCTGACCGTCGTTCACCAGATCCACCAGGTCGGAGGGAAGGTCCTCGGGTCGCACCTGGAGCGATGCGGCGAACCACTCGCCGTCGCGGAGTAGCAGCGGCGTGGACCGGACCCTCGGCCGGAGAGATGCGAGCAGCTGTGTCGGGTTCGCCGTTCCGCCCTGCAACGCCGTGAACACCAGCCTCGAGTCGGCGCTCGCCTGCTCCACGGAGATCTCGGTACGGTCCCTCAGGAGCTGCTGGCGAACGGTCACGTAGGTGAACACACCGAACAGCGTCGACAGGACGAGACCGATCGCGGCGAACCGGACGATGATCCGGCGTCTGAGCCCGAAGCGAATCGGCGCCGGCTGGGCGGCCTGCTCAACCATCGGGTGGCATGAACTTGTAGCCGAGACCACGTACCGTCAGCACGAGTGTCGGCTCCGACGGCTCGTCTTCGATCTTCTTCCGGAGTCTCCTGATGTGCGCATCGACGACGCGGCCGTCACCGAAATAGTCGTATCCCCATACGTTCGACAGGAGCTGGTCTCGAGAGAACACCCGCTTCGGGCTGGACGCGAGCTCGCACAGCAGCTCGAACTCGATCTTGGTGAGCGCCAGGTTCTCGCCCGCCTTGGTGACTCGCCCCTCGTCACGGGCGATCTCGAGGTCACCGAACCGCATGGTCTTCGACCCATCCGTGTCGTCGACGCGGATTCGGCGGAGCAACGCCCTGATCCGGGCGGTCAACTCCTTGAACACGAACGGCTTGGTGACGTAGTCGTCCGCACCGGCTTCCAGTCCCGCAACCACGTCGTGCGAATCGTCTCGGGCCGTGACCATGATCACGGGGACCATGCTCGCCTGTCGGATGGTCCGGCAGAGGTCGAGTCCGTTCTGACCGGGCAGCATGACATCGATGAGCATCAGGTCCGGGGCTTCGGCCTCGAAGGCCGCCAGCGCCTGAGATGCGTTCTCGGTGAGGACGACGGCGTAACCCTCGTCTCCCAGGGCCAGGCCAAGGCTGCGCCGTACCCCTTCGTCGTCCTCAACGATGAGGATGCGGGCCTGCGGCGACGTCACCGATCGTGTCCTTCCGTCGCTCCTGTGGAGACGCCCCGGAACATAGCCAAACAGGGCAACCCGGGCGCGAATGTCACGGAAACGTCACACATTCGGGGAAGAGCTGTCAACCACACACGTCATGGTGTTGGGGAGGTTCCGGCAGTGGCCGGACCTCAGCGTCCAAGGAGGTGGCACGATGATGACCTATCCGACGACCGCTCGCGATCGACAGGCCCACACACCGGTATCGACGCTCGCGACCTTCTCCTTCGGGCCCTGCTGGTGCCGGTCGGTGCCAGGCTCCGACGGATCGTTCGACGTGTTCAGGCAGCGGTCTGTGAAGGCTCCACTCGACCACGACACGCTGGTCGTGTCGGATCGTGTGCCTCCCACCGGTGTCGCCATGGTGCGGCGACAGTTCGACAGTCTCGACGACCCGATCGTCATCGCAGCGAAGGCCTGCCCGTCGGCTGCCTGGTACTGGGAGAGATCACCATCCGAGTCGGTGAACGTGGCCGAACTGCTGGACGTCGATCACGAGGTCGACGCTTGTATCACCGGCCAGCCCGAGCTGATCTTCGCTGCGGTGCTCACCGTTCGGAGATCGGGATTCGACTCGTCACGCTTGACGGCGCTCACCGAGGCGATCTGAGATGCACGAAGAGATCATCACACTCGCATTGGTGCTGGCCGCCGCACTCGGAGGCGGCCGGATCGCCACCCGTTTCGGATACCCGTCGATCCTCGGGGAGCTGGCGATCG
>CBDTYK010000095.1:0-5704 GCA_965364595.1 uncultured bacterium | reverse complement strand
TACCACAACCCGGCCACGTTGGCTTCGGCGGCTACTGCATATGGCCGCCCCTGGTGCTCGAAGCGGGGCACGAAGTCTGCGTATTCTGCGGCGACCCAGGCGGGGGCGAGCTCGTCGAGCGGCCAGAGGATTCCTGCGTCGGTGAACTCACGAACCCAGACGGAGTCCACCAGAACGAGGTCGGCGGCAACGCCCTCTGCCACGGCACGTGAGATGTGGCGGTGGAGGTTCGGATAGCCAACCGCGACGACACTCACGTCGAGATCGTCTGGTACTGCCGCTTCGATGTAGTCGACCCACTCACGGTTGGCCACGACCACTTTGACGTCGTCCTGCTGTGGCTTCGATGGAAGCCAATGTGGATTGACCACGGTTCCACGACGTCGTTGACGGATGACGACCCCTTCGTCGGCCAGCTCGGACAGGGCTCTGTGAACGGGCGTTCGGCTGATGCCGTACTTGGCGCAGATCTCGTGTTCGGTCGGAAGCTGATCCCCCGGGAGATAGGCCCCGGAGCTGATCTGTTCCATCAGGAGCGTCTTGACCTGGAAGTAGATCGGGATCGGTTTCGAAGCATCCAGGTCCATGGCGGTGCGCGACACTAGCGCTCAGTTGGGCGTCAGCCAGAGCGACTGCCATGGGCCGATCGTGGTCGGGACGCCGTCGGCGACGGTGACCCAGCCTTCGACGTCGACGGCTTGCTCCGCGCCTGTCACGTTGACGTAGACCCTCGCTCCCGTTCCCCGTTGCACGCCGAAGACGCCAGGACCGGTCTCGAGGATCCGCTGACCGACATCGGGGTGGAATGCGGGGTTGGAGCGCCGTGTCGCCAGGAGGGAGGTCAGGCCTCTCGAGCAATGGGCGGCTCGGCTCGATGGATCGGCCAGTTCGCGCTCGAGGAGCGAGACGTCTTCGAACTTGTGGCGGTTCAACGAGCGGGCCATGCCGGTCCTCTCGGCCAGTTGATGGTCGTTGGCGGTCCCGAACAGCGAGTGGACATAGACGAGCGGGATCCCGCGCAGCGCGAGCATGATGGCGTGGGAGGCGAGGTGCCGGGCGCGTGCCGTGTCCTCGTCGTAGCCGGTGGCCATGAGCTCGAACCAGGTCGAGGCGAGCTCGTACGGCGCAGTGCCCCCTCCGGCTATGGCGCGCACGTTGATCCCACCGCCAGCCGACTCCGTGTGGCGGACGATGCGGTTCACGTCTTCGGGAGCCAGGATGTTCTCGACCGGCCGGACGGCAACACCGTCGTGTGAGGCCAGGTAGTTCACGACGCTGGTACCGGGCGCCATGTCCGGGAGACCCGCCGTCCAGTTCTGGAGCGCGGAGGCGTCGCCCGTGACCATGGTGTGCAGGACTAGCGGTGCCAGGGCGAATTGATAGACGATCTGCGCCTTCCGCCGCTCGGTGTCACTGAGATATGCGAGGTTCTCCTCGTGGGGGACGTTCGACTCCGAGACCAGCAACACGCCCGGGTATGCGAGGTCGAGGGCTCCACGGAGAGCCTCGACGACGAGGTGGGCTTCGGGGAGGTTGATCGAGCTGGTGCCTTCCCTCTTGCCGAGGAACTGCACGGCGTCGAGACGGATCATCTGCGCTCCGTGGCGTGCGTATTCGAACAGCACGTTCGCAACGGCTTCGAACACCCTCGGGTTGCGGAAGTCGAGGTCGACCTGGTCGGCGGAGAACGTGGTCCAGACCCACTTGGGGCCCTTTCGGCTCTCGAATTCCGTGAGCAGTGGCGTGGCCCGCGGTCGCACGGTTGCGGAGAGATCGACGTCCGGGGAGGCCGTTCGGAAGAAGCCGGCGAAGTCGGGCTCGTCGGCGAGGAACGACGTGAACCATCCACTCGAAGCCGACATGTGGTTGATGACGGCATCGAGCATGAGGCGGGTCCGTCCGGCCAGCTGCTCGACGTCGCTCCACGTCCCGAAAGCAGGGTCGATCTCGAGGTAGTCGGTCACGGCGTAGCCGTCGTCTGAAGTCCACGGGTAGCACGGCAGGATGTGGACGCCGTTGAGGCTGTCGACGAAATGTGTCAGGTAGACCTGTTCGAGCACCTGGAGCGGGGCCTTGTCGCGCGACTGGAACTGGTCGGGGTAGGTGATCAGCCAGGCATCCTGCTCCGACCATCCACCGGTCGGTCCACCCTGATGCTGCTCGCTCAGCCGCTCGAGCCGCCCAATGAGGTCTTCGGCTTCTGCCCCATACAACGCGCTGAGCGTTTCGTTCAGGCCGGGCTCGCTTCGGTGAGAGGCCTGTTGAAGGTTTTTTCGAGTCTCCACAGCCATCCGATCGACGCCTTCACTATTGTCGCAAGGGTAATACAAATGGGTCGCCCGCCCGGGTGAGAATCGGGTCGGAGATCAGGTTTGTATTCCTGACGAGTACCAGGGCGAGAAGCCAGGAGGTAGAAGTGAGACATTCACGAACATTGCTGTCGATTGCAGCAGTGCTTTCGATGATCCTCGCAGCATGCGGTGGGGAGACCACCGCAGAGACCGTGACGGTGACATCGATTGTCGAAGTCGAGGTCCCCGGAGAGACGGTCACAGAGACGGTCACAGAGACGGTCACGGGCGAGACGATTCAGTTCTGGTCGACAGAGACCCAGCCGGAGCGACTCGAAATCACCAAGGGAATCATCGATGGGTTCACTGCCGAGACCGGGATCGCCGTGACGCTCGTTCCGGTCGACGAAAACGGTCTCCCAGAATCGATGACCTCGGCTGCGGCAACCGGACTCCTTCCGGAAGTGATCTTCCATCCCGTCGACTTCACCATCGGATGGGCCAACCAGGGACTCCTCGACACGGCCGCGGCGGCCGAAGTCATCGACAGTCTCGGTGTAGACACCTTCCAGCCGGGAGCGCTCGAACTCGCCTCCGTCGACGGATCGCCTGCCGCGGTGCCAAGCGACGGGTGGGGCCAGTTGCTGATCTATCGACAAGACCTCTTCGATGCGGCCGGTCTCGCCGAACCGAACACGTTCGAAGCGATCCAGGCAGCCGCAGAGGCGCTGCACGATCCAGCCAACGGGTTCTTCGGGATCACCGCTGCGACCAATGGTGGAGAAGTGTTCACCCAGCAGACCGTCGAGCACTTCATGCTCGCCAACGGCTGTGAGCTCACGGACGGATCGGCAATCACGCTCGACGCTCCGGAGTGCACCGAAGCGCTCGAGTACTACACGAACCTGACAGGCAACTTCGGCACGGGACCGGGACAAGACGTCGTCTCGACACGAGCGACCTACTTCGCCGGTGATGCAGCGATGATCGTGTGGTCGCCGTTCATCCTCGACGAGATGGCCGGTCTTCGTGACTCGGCGTTCCCGGCATGCGACGAGTGCGCCGACAACCCCGCCTATCTCGCCGAGAACTCTGGCCTGATCACGTCGTTCGCCGGCCCCTCGGGCGCTCCTGCGCAGTACGGGCAGGTCTCGAACCTCGGGATTGGCACGGGCTCGAACACCGAGGCGGCGAAGGCCTTCATCGAGTACTTCCTCTCGACTGGGTACCTGGACTGGTTGGGCAAGGGGCCGGAAGGCTCGCTGCCGATGCGTACCGGGACGGCCGACAACCCCACCGAGTTCATCGACGGTTGGAAGACTCTCGAGACCGGCGTCGACCAGCGGGCACTGCTCAGCTCCTACTACTCCGAGGACACCATCAATGACGTGGTGGCCGGAGCCGACAGCTTCAGCAGATGGGGCTTCGCTCAGAACCAAGGCCAACTGGTGTCGGCGATCTACGCGTCGCTGCCGGTGCCTGGGGCCGTGGCGGCGATTCTCGACGGGGCATCAGTCGATTCGGCGGCAGCCGAGATGGTGTCCATCGCCGAGGAAGAGTTCGAACTGGTGAACGGATAGGCGACACCGTTTGGGGGTCCGGTTCTCCGGACCCCCAAACAACCTCAGGAGTGGCATGGCGAAGCTGTCGGTACGTGCGAGAAAAGAGGAACGACTCGGCTGGTTGCTGACCATGCCCGGCGCGCTCATCGTTGGTGCACTGATCCTCTTCCCGATCCTGTGGAACATCGTGCTCAGCCTGCAACAGATCCGGCTGATCGAGCTCCAGAACCTCTCGTTCTTCAACTTCGACGCCAACTTCGACAACTTCTCGCGTGTTGTCGGTGTGTCGTCGTTCTGGCCGGCGATCCGCAACACGATCGTCTATGCGGTCGGCGGAACGGTCCTCTCGCTGGCACTGGGGCTCTGGGCCGCGCTCGTCGTCCGCAAGCCGTTCTGGGGTCGCCCGATGGTGCGGGGCCTCATGTTGTTCCCCTACGTGGTGCCGGTCGTCGCGGCCGCCCTGGTCTGGCAGATCATGCTGAACCCGACCTTCGGGATCGTCAACGAATGGCTCACCTCCGATGGAGGCGAGCCAGTGCGATTCCTCTCGTCCTCGAGCTTCGAGGTCTCGTTCCTCGGCCTTTCTTTCAATCTTCCGCTGGCGTTGTCGGTGGTCATCCTCTTCGAAGCCTGGCGATACTTCCCGTTCGCGTTCCTGTTCATCCTCGCCCGGCTCCAGGCCATGCCAGGGGAGCTCGAAGAGGCGGCGACGGTCGATGGTGCGACCATCACGCAGCGATTCCGCCACGTCATCCTTCCCGAACTTCGGGGCGTATTCTCGGTGCTCTTCCTGCTGCGGTTCATCTGGACGTTCAACAAGTTCGACGACATCTTCCTGCTGACCGGAGGTGAGGCGGGCACCGAAGTGATCACGATTCAGATCATCGACTGGTTGAACGGGCGCGGTGAGATCGGTTCCGCAGCAGCCCTTGGGCTCATCCTCGCCGCGATCCTCTCGGTGCTGCTGTTCATCTACATCAGGTTCTTCTACGAGGAGGAGTCGGCATGAGCCGCGATGTGTTCGAGACCCGTCTCTTCGGCACCCTGAAGTGGCTGAGCATCGTCTTCTTCCTCGTGATCACGTTGTTCCCGCTCGTGTACATGGTGTCGCTCTCGTTCAAGGACATCCCCGAGGTCGTGACCGACCCCGGCGACGTTCTGCCTTCCTGGGAGCAGATCACGTCCTCGGAGACCTATCAGGACGTGTTGAGATCTCGTGACGAGGGTGGCTTCGGGTTCGTCAGGTTCATGACGAACTCCGCGATCGTGTCGTTCCTCACAGTCGGCGTCACCGTCTTCTTCGCCATCTTCGGGGCCTACGCCGCGGCACGGCTCCAGTTCCGAGGCAAGAAAGCGGTTCAATCGGGCATCCTCGCCATCTATCTGTTCCCGGCCGTCGTCACCGCGATCCCGTTGTTCGTGCTGTTCACCCGGATCAGGTTCGGGGATCTTCCGCTGAGGAGCAACCTGTGGAGCCTGGCGATCGTCTATCTCGCTCAGACGATCCCGGTCGCGTTGTACATGCTGCGGAGCCACTTCAACTCCGTCCCGTTCAGCCTCGAAGAGGCCGGCATGGTCGACGGGCTCACCCGCGCCCAGGTCATCTGGAAGATCACGTTCCCGCTGTCGGCACGGCTTGCAGCAGCTCAACACGACCGAGGTCCCGGCCACCGCACTGATGGCAGGCTCGGTGCTCATCTCGCTGCCGGTGATCATCCTCTTCTTCGCCGCAGAGCGGTTCCTCACCGAAGGCCTGACCGCCGGCGGTGTGAAGGGCTGACCGCTCCCTCGAGAAAGACCCGGTGGCCACGACTTCTGTGACGTGATGTCATCCGGGTACGGTCGGACGAT
>CBDTYK010000094.1:0-5719 GCA_965364595.1 uncultured bacterium | reverse complement strand
AGGCACCCACACGGTCAAGATGGTCACGTTCAACGCCTACGACCCGGGCGGCGGCCCGGAGCGATGGGATGACATCAAAGAGGCACACGCCGACCGCCAACTCGAATACCTGAGACGATTCGCCCCGAATCTCACGGAGGACAAGATCCTCGCCCGGCTCGTGAAGTCGCCGCTGGACATCGAACGAACCAACCGCCACATGGTCCACGGTGCGCCGCACGGGGGCGACCGCGGCATCACGTTCACCGGCTCCCACCGGCCCGTACCCGGATGGGCGCAGCATCGGATGCCGATCCCGGGCCTGTACCAGACCGGGGGGACCACCCACCCGGGCGGGTCGATCACCGGCGCTCCTGGACGGAACGCCGCGATCGTCGTCCTGGAGGACCTGGGACGAGATCCGTCAGAGATCATGGCGATGGTGTAGAGAGGAGTCCAGATGAAGTTCCCATCCGTGACCGAGAAGATCGACGGCAAGGACGTCGAGTTGATGATGGTCGAGACCTGGGACGGGCTGTACGCGCCGATCGGCGTCGTTCGGCCCGAAGGCGAAGGCCCGTTCCCGATCGTGCTCTTGGCCTCCGGCAACGGGGGCGAAGGCCTCGCCTGGCTGCGTAACGCCTTCCAGAACCGCGGCTACATCATCGATCGTCTGGTCGAAGCCGGCTACGCCGCAGCCTGGCTCCGGTATCGCACCGAGGTCGAGCTCGGCTACAACGACGGCGGACCGCTGATACGCGACATGCGGCAGGGCCGAGAGCTCTTCAACCGATCCCCGCTCGAGTACGAGGACGAGATCGCCATCATCGATTTCGTCAAGACCCTCGAGTACGTCGACCCCGACCGTGTCGGGATCGTCGGTATGAGCCACGGCGGCGAGATGGTCATGAAGATCACATCCGAATACCACGGAGCGACAGTCGGGGTCGCCTCCGAGCCCGCCAGCCACGAGTATCTCTGGCTGACCCCAGACGAGACGGCGCACGTCAAGGAAGAGACGGGCCTGCGTGACATCGAGTCGATGATGATGACCGAGGTCGAGAAGGTCCGACGCCGGATCGACCACGACATCGCCACGCAGCGGATCGCCGGGATCAGGACACCGATCCTGGTGATGGGCAGAGAGACCGATGAGCTCCAGGGCATCTTCCGCCTCAACTATGAGCTGTTGGAGGAAGCGGGCAAGGACGTGGAGTGGGTCTCCTACGACCACGACCTCCACGGCTACATCTATCCGATGCGTGGACCCGACGGGCAATACGAGGTCAACGACGTCCAGCATGAAGCGATCGCCTTCGTGATCGCCTACCTCGATCGCCACCTCCGCCCTGAGTCGAGTTGACTGAGAACCATCGAATGAAAGGAAACGAATGATTCACTTCATCGTGCACGACGAGAACGACTCCGTCGGAGTGATCGTGGTCGAAGGTGTATCCGCCGGCGACAAGCTGGAGGGCTGGATCATGGATCAGCAGAGAGACATCGAGATCGAGGCAAAGGACGACATCCCGATCGGGCACAAGGTGGCCATCACCGACCTCGCCGATGGCGACACCGTCATCAAGTACGCCACCGACATCGGACGCGTCGTCGCCCCGATCTCCGCCGGTGAGCACCTGCACGTCCACAACGTCAAGACGAAGCGCTGGTAGCGGACCAGATCCCAGCCCGACCGATTCAGACCAACCAACCGCAAGGAGTCCTTCCAGTGTCACTCGATCTCGCAAACGCAACATTCATGGGGTACGTCCGTGAGAACGGACGAGTCGGTGTCCGCAACCACGTCCTCATCCTCTCCGTCGACGACATCTCCAACGCCGCCATCCAGGCAGTGGAGAACAACATCAAGGGCACCATCGCCATCCCGCACCCGTACGGCCGATTGCAGTTCGGCGCCGACCTCGAGCTGCATTTCAAGACGCTGATCGGGACCGGCTCGAACCCGAACGTCGCCGCAGTCGTGGTCGTTGGCATCGAGGAGCAATGGACTCAACACGTCGTGGATGGCATCGCCGCCACCGGCAAGCCCGTCGCCGGGTTCGGCATCGAACAGCACGGCGACCACAACACGATCATGCGCGCCTCGGCGAAGGCCAAGGAGTTCGTCCATTGGGCTTCGACGCTTCAGCGCGAGGAACGTCCGATCAGCGATCTCTGGATCTCCACCAAGTGCGGCGAGTCGGACACGACCTCAGGGCTCGCATCCAACCCGGCAGTGGGGAACATGTTCGACAGGCTGCACCCGCACGGCGTGACGATGGTGTTCGGCGAGACCACGGAGTTGACCGGCGGCGAGCATCTGGTCGCCGCCCGCTGCAAGAACGACGAGGTTCGCGAGAAGTTCCAGTTCATGTTCGACCGCTATCAGGACGTGATCGAAGCGCACAAGACGAGCGACCTGTCCGATTCCCAGCCCACGAAGGGCAACATCGCCGGCGGGTTGACGACGATCGAGGAGAAAGCGCTCGGCAACATCCAGAAGATCGGCCGGACCGCTCCCGTCGACGGCGTGCTCGACAAAGCCGAGGAGCCGACCGGGCCGGGACTGTGGTTCATGGACTCGTCGTCCGCAGCTGCCGAGATGGTCACGCTCTGCGCCGCCGCCGGGTTCACCGTGCACATGTTCACGACCGGTCAGGGGAACGTGGTCGGCCATCCGATCCTGCCGGTCATCAAGACGTGCGCCAACCCCCGCACCGTCCGGACGATGGGCGAGCACATCGACAGCGACATCTCCGGGTTGCTCCGAAAGGAGATGACGATGGACGATGCCGGCGACGCCCTCATCGAGATGACGCTGGCGACCGCCAGCGGCCGCCTCACCGCCGCAGTGCTCGGCCATCGCGAGTTCGTGCTGACCCGCCTCTACGAGAGCGCATGACATCGACAGGAGTCCGGCTGGCGCATTGTCTGTCCGGCAGGCATGCGAGTTGTTTGTCCCCCCTTCGGGGGGACAGGCTGCCCTCTCGGGCAGCCAGGGGGGCGTCGCCGGAAGGCTTCGCATGAGACACTCGTTCAAGGTCTGGGCCCAGGAGGCCACCTGGGAGCAGCTCCGCAACATCTGGATCGAGGCGGATCAGGGTGGCTTCTGGGACATGGTGTGGCTGAACGACCACCTGTATCCGCCGAAGTCACCGCCAGAACTCCCCATCATGGACGCCTGGACGCTGTTCGGCGGGTTGGCGGCGGTCACCGAGCGCATCAGGTTCGGGACCATGGTCAGCGCCAACACGTTCCGCCACCCGGTGATCCTGGCAAAACAGGCGGCCACCCTCGACCGGATGTCGCACGGCCGACTCGAGATCGGCGTCGGAACCGGATGGCACGAAGCGGAACACGCCGCCTTCGGGATCGAGCTGCCACCGCTCAAGGAACGGTTCGAGCTGCTGGACGAGACGTTCGCGATCCTCGACGGCCTGTTCACCCAGGAGGTCTTCAGATTCCAGGGGAAACATCGAACCATCAACGACGCACACTTCGAACCGAAGCCGGTGCAGCAGCCGCGACCCCCATTCGTCATCGGCGGAACCGGACCGAAGAAGACCATCCCGCTCGCGGCCAAGTGGGCGGACCAGTGGAACTTCCCCGACTACACCTGGGACCTCGATCTCTTCAAAGATCGCCTCGCGCTCCTCGACGCAGAGTGCGAGAGGATCGGACGAGATCGCGGTGAGATCGAAGTGTCGGTCCAGTTCCGCTACTCGGGCGACCTCGCCGAGTCGGTGGACCGGATTCGGATCTACGAGGAGGCCGGCGCCGACCATGTCCTCGTCAGCTTCACTCCCCCAGCCGATTCGTCGCTCCCCCCGAAGCTCGCTGCTGCGCTCAGCTGATCCGCCGCACCCAGCCGGGAGGTCTCGAGATGATGACTTAGGTCAATGGGGCATGCGGCTTCGGAGACGGACAATCGGTGGGAACGATGAGAGGCGGCAGATGACCGAACGGCATGAACCGACGCTGAGGTTCCTCGGTGGAGCAGGGACCGTCACTGGCAGCCGGACCCTGCTCGACACTGGAGATGAGCGGATCCTCATCGACTGCGGCATGTTCCAGGGCCACAAGCGCCTCAGACTGCTGAACTGGGAGCCGTTCCCGATCGAGCCCGAGTCGATCGACGCGGTGCTGCTCACACACGCGCACCTGGACCATTGCGGATACCTCCCCCGACTGGTGCGCATGGGGTTCAGGGGGCCCGTGTACTGCACCGAAGGCACGCGCCGGCTCGCCGAGATCATCCTCGCCGACAGCGCCAAGCTCCAGGAGGAACAAGCCTCTCACGCCAACCGGCACGGCTACTCGAAGCACGACCCGGCGCTCCCGCTGTACACGCGAGACGACGCCGAGCGCTGCAACCTGTTGTTCCAGACGGTCTCGTTCGACACGCCGACCGAGGTCGCCGAGGACATCACCGCGACGTTCTCCGGCGCAGGCCACATCCTCGGAGCTGCCTGGATCGCCGTCGAGATGAAAGAGCCGTCGGTCCGATGTGTGCTCAGCGGCGACCTCGGGAGGCCAACTCATCCCCTCCTGCTTCCACCCGTCGGTATCGGTCACGCCGACATCGTGGTGACCGAATCGACCTACGGCGACGAGGAGCATCACCAGACGGATCACGAGGAGGAGCTGGGAGCCTCCGTTGGAGCGGCGCTCGAACGGGACGGGGTTGCGGTCATCCCGGCGTTTGCCGTCGACCGCACCGAGGTGGTGCTCCATCACCTCGATCGCCTCGTCTCAGACGGCCGGCTCCCCGACGTCCCCGTGTATCTCGACAGCCCGATGGCGAACCGCGCCCTGGAGGTCTATCAGAGTGCGGCGGTTGCAAGCTCCCCGGAACTCAGACCCGAGATGCGCGGAAGGCGCCTGTTCGACGCACTCGATCTCACGACCGTCCGCACCGTCGAGGAATCGAAAGCGCTGAACGATCGGAACGGCCCGATGATCATCATCTCTGCTTCAGGCATGGCGACCGGCGGCCGCGTCGTTCACCACCTGATTCACCGGGTCGGAGACGAGCGGAACGCCGTCGTGCTGGTGGGATTCCAAGCACCGGGGACGCGAGGCGACCGACTGGCGAGAGGGGAACGGAGCCTGAAGATGCTGGGCGGCTACCACCAGGTGCACGCCGAAGTCAGTCAGGTCGAGTTGTCGACGCACGCCGACCGAAGCGAATTGCTCGATTGGGTGACAGCATCCTCACCACTCCCTCGCACCGTCTATGTCCAGCACGGTGAACCCGACGCCTCCAGCGCGCTGGCCGAAGCGCTCCACGACGGCTTCGGCATCAACGCCGTCGTGCCGCACCGTGGGGAGTTGGTGCGTCTGGACGCCATGAGTTGGACCTGATGGGGCCCGACACACGGCGGAAAGCCATCACTGCGCCGGTCAACCGGCCCTGGCGCGGCATTGACCCGTCGGCGAGGATCAGATGATGCGCTCGATGTGGATCACGTTCCGGTTGGTGTTGGCGGTGATCGTTGCAGTCGTGATGGCGATCGGTCGCAGGATCCGCTCTGGGCCGCTGGTTCCCGGCTGGGGCTGGGGGCTCGAGTTGAGACGCGCGACCTTGTACGGACTGTTGGACACGGCCGTCGAGATCGGGCGCCCTGAGCGGTGGGCCGACCTTCGGTTCGAGGCGCCGGTTCCCCGTTCACTCCGGGGCCTGATGCACGTGGAGGCCGACTCGATCAACGGCGTCTCGGGCGAATGGCTTCGCACGCCA
>CBDTYK010000093.1:0-5721 GCA_965364595.1 uncultured bacterium | reverse complement strand
GTGACCGGAATCCGCCATCGCTTCGCGACGATGCCGAGGAGCACCGCACCCGCGAGGAGCAGTGTGATCTCGAGAAGCGAAGAAGAGAGCTCCATGGATCACCTCGGCTCGGTCGTGGTCGACGCTATCGGGCCGCTGTGATCAGGCAAGGGTCAGGCGCCTCTATTCGGCGAAACCCATTGACTGCCTTCGCCCGTTGGCTCCCGGTCTTGCGACGGCACACAACTTGGCATTTCGGCACTGGCCACGCCTCGAGCAGGGTGAGACGCTGGACGCAGATCCACTGCGCGACCTCTGGAGGAGGCGAAGCCATGAGCGGTCTTCTGTTCAGAACGAGGGCTGCGGTCCTGTGGGTGGCAGTTGCGATCGCCACGTCGATCTCGCTGTTGCTGTTGTTGTTCGTGCCCGGGGCGCTGGAAGACCTGGTGGCCGGCGAGATCGAGGGGGAGGCCTTGACTGACGCGATGGGCTACTTCTTCGCAGCGGTGGGGGCCATCCCGTTGGTGATGGCGGGTGCGAGCGTGCTGGTCAGCGATCGGGTGAATCGGTATGTGAACCTGATCGCAGGGGCTGCATTCGGGCTCTTCGGGTTCTATGCGGCGGTCAGCCACACGCTTGCAGGCGACCTCAATGCACACACTGCGATGATGGCACTTGCCGGCGCACTTGCGTTCGTGATCGCCGGCCTTGGCCTGGCCGAACTGCGGCGACCGTTGTCGCCGGGGATTGCACAGAGCACTGAGCGCATTCGGCATCGCGAGGAAGCCAGGGTTTGACCTGACGCTCACGTTGCGGACCCACACATGGCGAGGTGCCGATTGGGGCTTTCGTCCCTTTCCGCTCGCATCTCTGTGATCTGACACTTGGAGCGTGGTGCGTCGTCTTGACGCATGCCACGGACTGGGAAGTTGACGTCATGCCATGAACAAGATGCGACGTCGGACGTGGGTCATCAATGGGGTGCTTGCGGCTCTGTTGCTGATTCTGGGCGCCGTCGCCTCCGGCATGGTCGGGCGAAGCATCGAGGAACCCGAGGAGATCCGGACGGTCGCCGTCGAACGCGGCTCGGTGGTCGCAACCGTCTCGGCATCGGGTGAGCTGATCGCCCCAACCGACGTCGTACTCGACTTCGCAACCGGTGGACGGTTGGTCGAAGTGCTCGTCCAGCCGGGGGATCGGGTGGTGGTCGGTGACGCGCTGGCCAGGCTCGACGACACCGATGCGCTGGCGCAGCAGGCCTCTGCACGAGCGGGTGTCGCGGCAGCGCAGGCAGGTCTCGATCGACTCCTGAACCGGCTGACACCGGCTCAGCTTTCCCTCGGGGGCAGCCAGATCGCAGCGGCCGCTCAGCAGGTGGAGGCGGCACAGGCTTCGCTCGCACGAGCGGAGAGCGTGGCCGCTGCGAACGCCGTCCTCTACGCCGAACAGGTGGAAGCCGCCCGGGTCCAGGCGCAGCGGCTCGAAGCCGATCGACTGGATCAAGTCGCCGCTGCGGAAGCCAACCTCCAAGCGGCGCAGGCAGCGCACGACCAGCTCTGGGCGGGGCAGACACCCGCGCAGCGAGCCGTCGGTGACGCACAGATCGCTCAAGCGCAAGGAGCAGTCGTCGCCGCCGAGGTGGCCCTCGAAGAGACCGAAGACGTCGCCGATGCGAACGAGCGGGCATACGACGTTCAGGTGGACGCCGCCGACGACGCCCGTGATGCGGCGGACTTCATGCTCGGCGACGCTGAAGCGTTTCTCGCAGCACTCCAGGACGATCTCGCCGACTGTGATCCGGGCGCAACCCCGGATCTGTGCGACGAGCTCCTGGCCGCCGTCGCCCAACAGGAGGCACTCGTCGACCAATACGAGGCAGCGCTCCGAGAGGCCGAGATCGCACTCGACGTCGCCGTCGCAGCTCGGAGGCAGGGTGAGGAGCGGGACGAGCAGGCGGTCGCGATGGCAGAGGCACAGCTCGTCCAAGCACAGCTCGCTCGTGATCTCGTCCGCGCCCAGGTCGAAGCCGGTCGAGAGGCCCCGACCGCCGCCAGTCTCGCCCAGGCGTCCGCCCAGATCCAGCTCGCGCAGACCCAACTGGCTCAGAGCATGCGCGCAACCGACGCCAACTCCGTGGATCTGGCAGAGGCGACGCGTGACACCGGTTTGGCTCGTGACGCGCAGGCAACCGAGGTCGCCCGGTCGCAATTGGCTCAGGCTCAACGGTCGCTCGACCTCGCCGAGGCCCAGGTGACGGTGAACGAGGAACCACCCTCCGACGCCGAGATCGCTGCCGCCACCGCGCAGGTCGATCAGGCGCAGGCCGTTCTCGACCGGGCCACACGGCTCGTGGAGGAGACGGTGTTGCGCGCGCCGGTTGCAGGGACCGTCGCCTCCATCGGCTCCGATGTGGGGGAGTACGTCGGGGGAGGAGCGCTCCCCGGGGGTCTCGGATTCATCCGATTGACGGACGTCGGTGATCTGATCGTCGAAGTCCAGTTCTCCGAGGCCGATGCGATCAGGATGGTCGTCGGGCGCCCGGCGGCCGTCGAGGTCAACGCCCGGCCGGAGTCGAAGCTGAGTGGCACCGTGATTCGGATCGATCCCACTGCCACGGTGGTGAACCAGTTGGTCACCTACGGGGCTCGCGTTGCGCTCACCACCGTGCCGGATGGAGTGAGACCGGGCCAGACCGTGACTGTCGATGTCGTCATCGACGAGGTCGACGACGCCCTCTACGTCCCGTCGAGTGCGGTCGAGCAGGTCGGAGATGAGAGCTATGTGACCGTCGTCGACGAGGCGGGGGAGGCCACCAGGCGCGCGGTACGCATCGGTCTCCGAGGAGACGGCACCACCCAGATTCTGTTCGGGCTCGAGGAAGGCGAGCAAGTCGCCCGTGTCGGCGGCGACTACGTGCCGCCTGTGAACATGGTCGGCGGAGCGTGAGCCTCCCGATCACGCTCCCTACGCCCGGGCCGGTGTCCGCACGCCCGGTCATCGAGGTCGACGACGTTCATCGGGTCTACGGCGAGGGTGAAACCGCCGTCCATGCGCTGCGTGGTGTGTCCTTCGCCGTCGACGTCGGCGACTACGTGGCGATCCGGGGGGCATCTGGGTCCGGAAAGTCCACACTCATGAACATCCTCGGCTGTCTCGACGCACCGACATCGGGGCATTACGTGCTCGAAGGTCATGACGTCAGCAGACTCGATGACGGCCAACAGGCAGTGCTGCGCAACCGTCGGATCGGCTTCGTGTTCCAGTCCTTCAACCTGCTGCGTCGCACATCGGCGATCGCCAACGTCGAGCTGCCACTGGTGTACGCAGGGGTGCAACGGAAGGACCGGAGGCGGCGGGCGAACGCGGCCCTCGAACTCGTGGGGCTCGCCGATCGCACCCATCACCTCCCCAATGAGCTCTCCGGTGGGCAACAGCAGCGGGTGGCGGTGGCGCGTGCGCTCGTGACGTCCCCATCGCTGGTCTTGGCAGACGAACCGACCGGCAACCTCGATTCCGCGTCCACCGAGGAAGTGTTGATCGCGCTCGATCACCTGAACGTCGTCGGCCGGACCATCGTGGTGATCACACACGAAGACTTGGTCGCCGAGCACACCAAGCGCACCATCGAACTACTGGACGGAATGATCGTCAGCGATCACAGGACAGTGCCCGTCGGGGACCCTCCCCCCCGATGGCGAGGTGAATCGTGAGACCGATGGAGGTCGTCCGGTTCGCCCTGCGGGGTCTCGCTGCCAACCGGCTTCGGTCGCTGCTCACGACACTCGGCATCTCGATCGGCGTCGCTGCGGTGATCCTCCTGGTTGCCGTCGGAGCCGGCGCCGGGGACGTCATCCAACAGTCGATCCGAGACCTCGGCACGAACGCGATCTCGGTGCTGCCCAGGTTCTTCACCCTCGGCATCGACCCGGAGAACGCACCGATCCAACAGCGAGATCTGACACTCGACGACGTGGACGCACTGTCGGACCGCCGTCGCGCCCCCGACGTCGAGACCGTCTCGCCGCTGGTGCAGTTCCCGGTCACGCTGTCCTACCGCGACCAGTCGTACACGATCCAGGAGTTTGCGGGGAGCACAGAGAGCTACTTCCGTGTGACGAACACCGATGTCGGCGAAGGCGTGCTGTGGACCGACGCCGAGGTGGCAACCGCTCGCCGTGTCGTCGCACTCGGTGCGACGCCGGCGGAGGAACTCTTCGGGGCTGCTGATCCCATCGGCGAACGAATCGAGATCGGCCGGGTGCCGTTCACGGTGGTCGCTGTTCTCGAAGCGAGGGGATCCCTCGGTCCGGTCGACGCCGACGACACGGCGGTGGCCCCCATCACCGCCGTGCAGCAGGGCATCTCCGGCTACGGGCCACTGACGGCGATCGTCGTGCAGGCTCGGAGTGAAGAAGCCGTGCCCTTCGCCGAGCAGCAGGTGGTGACCATCCTCGACGAGCAACACGACATCGAGGACCCCGACGATCGCGACTACCAGATCTTCAACCAGGCCTCGTTGCTCGAGGCGACCGGGATCGCCACGACCACCATATCCATCATGCTCGCCGCGGTGGCAGGGATCTCGTTGGTCGTCGGCGGAATCGGGATCATGAACATCATGCTGGTGAGCGTGACGGAACGCACACGCGAGATCGGGATTCGCAAGGCGGTCGGAGCCCAACGGAGGGCAATCCTCGCGCAGTTCCTCGCCGAGGCGATCTTCCTGTCCATGATCGGAGGGACCGTTGGCGTGGCGGCGGGCTTGCTCGGAGCCTCGATCGACATCGCCGGCATAGACCCGCGGCCCGTACCCGCGGCGGTCATCGGTTCGTTTGCGGTGTCGGTCGCCATCGGTCTCTTCTTCGGCAGCTACCCGGCGGCGCGAGCCGCCTCGCTCCGACCAATCGAGGCGCTGCGATACGAATGAAAGGAGGCGGCGTGACAACTCGGGAGATGCCAGGTGACACCGATGCGGTCGAGCTGTTGTCCTCGCCACCCACCAACGACGATCTCGACGACCTGCTCGAGGCGGCCGCCCCGCGCCCACGATCGAAGCTCACGATCGCCCTCGTCGCCGCGCTCGTCTTCGTGATCGGCTTCCTGGCCGGCTCGGTGTCCGAGAAGCTGGCCGTGTCGATGCGAGAAGTGCAGTCCACCACTGCGGGCGAAACGGATGGGGACGAAGCTGCCCTCGACACGGGTCCAGCGGTCGTTGGACGCGTGCTGATGCTCGACGAAACAGTCGTCTATGTGGAACGGCCCGACGGCGCAACGGTGAAGGTCCACGTGGGCGACGCCACGGTCGTCGGGCTCAGCAAGGAAGGCCGGGTCGGAGACCTGGCGCCGGGTGACGCAGTGATCGTGCACGGCGAGACCTCCGACGACGGCAGCATCGAGGCCTGGAGCATCCAGCAGAGCGGGCCGAGTCCCTGACCGACTCGTGTCTCCCGCCGACGGAGCGTCCCCAGGCTACGAAGGTTGCATTGACCCTGCCCGTGCAGAGACCGATCATGAACACATGACATCCGACGAGCGTTCTTCGGTGGAGACCTTCGCCCGAAAAGGTAGGTATCGCCGAGGGGAAGGGACGCTGCGACCGCCATATCGACTTCCTGCAAGCGTTCTCCCTCGTCGTGGTCGTTCTGTGACATTGGGGATTCACCATTCGCAGAGTCTCCGAGACGGCCGTATCGACCAACAACCCGATCGGATCGACCCGCGGCTTGTGGGTGGTCCAGGTCA
>CBDTYK010000092.1:0-5755 GCA_965364595.1 uncultured bacterium | reverse complement strand
AAGCCGCCGGCGTCGAGCTCTACCTCCCCACCCCGGATCTGTGCACCGACAACGGCGCCATGATCGGCGCCGCCGCGGTCCACTGGCTCGACAAGAACGTCATCTCCAGCTGGGACGCCGTCGTCGACCCTGGCCGCAGCCTGTAGCTGTTCCCCATGCGTAGGGGAAAGGTCCCTGCGGCCTGGTGTTCCCCACGCAGTGGGGAAAGGTCCCTGCCGGCTCATGTTCCCCACGCAGTGGGGAAAGGTCCCTGCCGGCGAGGAACGAGCGGGAGGTAAGGGGCCAACTCCCGCGAGAGTGCGGGCGCGGGTTGGGTGCTCGCTGGAGACGCCTTTGTTCTTGGGACAGCGACCGCCTCTAGTTGGT
Source organism: uncultured bacterium (assembly GCA_965364595.1). Taxonomy (GTDB): domain Bacteria; phylum Actinomycetota; class Acidimicrobiia; order Spongiisociales; family ZC4RG35; genus JAHEDH01. The sequence goes on along the minus strand of CBDTYK010000092.1, from coordinate 5,389 downwards.
TCTGGTGGGTCCAGAACCGTGGGCTTCACACTGTCCCAAGAACGTCGAATGGTGGGTTGCGGTCTGCGACGAGTGCTACCGCACGAGGGTTGCGGTCTTCGACCGTCGTTCTTCTCGGTCGGGCAACCGTCGCCTCGGTAGCCGCATGCGGTTATCCCGTGACCGCCCCTCCCAAGAAGAACTCCTTCAGGCGGAGTGCTCATAGCTCACGGCTCAAAGCGCATACCGCATGCCGCAAGGCGCACACCGCATACCGCATACCGCAGAAGCGCTCTACCACGTGATCAGGTCGGGGTGCTCCAGGAGTTGGCGGAGGGTGGCGCCGAAGCGGGCGGCGGGGGCGCCGTCGACGACGCGATGATCGATCTGGACGGTGAGATCGAGGATCGTGCGGACGGTGAGCTCGCCGTCGATCACCCAGGGGCGCTCGCCCATGCCGCCGATGATGACCGTGAGCGTCGAGATGGTCGGTGTCCCGATCGCGAATCCATTGCCGCCCATCATCATCCCGACCGATGATGCCGTCACCGTTCCCGTGCGACGCCGCACGGAAGGCGAGTGGCGGGCGGTGAGGTAGCCGAGCCCGATGAGGCCTGGCACCTGGCCGGCCTTTGTACCCCAGCGCATCAGGAGTCGTCCGCTGGAGCTCGCCGTCGTGTCGTCTCGGACGCCCCGAAGCTCAGAGGAGATGTCACGCACGCTGCGTGATTCGGTGTTCCTCACCGGATGCGCGAGTGGAAAGACTCCGTCGGGAGTGTGGACCTCGACCATCGTGGCGATGTCGACATGTCGATGCATCACGAGGCGCCCCGACCAGCCGCGATAGGCGTGCACCTCGGGATGGGCGGCAACCGCCCGTCCGACGCATGCGAGCACGAACGCCGTCGGTGACAGGTCCTCGTATCTCACCCGTTCCATCGCAGTGGTCACGTCGACCTGGACGAGTGCGGTCATCGTCACCATGTGTTTCCCCGATCGGAGCCCACCGAGCACGATGCGGCGCTCGGCGGGGAACGGGCGGCGATCCAGTTCCACAGTCATCCGACCACGATCGTCCTGCAGCTGCATCCGGACCAGGGTCGAAGGCCACCGGCGGCAGGTCCGACGTCACTCGCAAGGCAAAATCCGTCTTGGCACTCTCGTCGAGTGAGTGCTAGATTGGGTCTGGCACTCACAAAGTGAGAGTGCCAACCAAGCCGGGATGAGAGTCCCGGTTTTGGATTGCACCCAGAGAGAGAAACCTACGTAGGAGGAGCTACATGAAGCTTCAGCCTCTCGGCGATCGAGTGGTCGTCAAGCCGAACGAGGACAAGGACATGCGGACGTCGTCCGGTCTCGTGATCCCCGATACGGCCAAGGAGAAGCCACAGACCGGTGAAGTCATCGCTGTCGGCCCGGGCGCGCTCGACGAAGACGGCGATCGCATGCCCATGGACGTCAAGGTCGGCGATGTCGTCCTGTACTCGAAGTTCGCCGGTACCGAGGTCAAGCTCGAGGGCGGGGACCACCTCGTCCTCTCTTCGCGTGACCTGCTCGCGATCGTCAACTGAGAAGGAGAGTTTCACATGACAGCGAAGGATCTTCGCTTCAACGAGGAAGCCCGCAAGGGGCTTCAGGCGGGCGTCGACAAGCTCGCAGACACGGTCAAGGTCACCCTTGGCCCCAAGGGCCGCAACGTCGTTCTGGAGAAGAAGTGGGGCGCTCCCACGATCACCAACGACGGCGTGACGATCGCCAAGGAGATCGAGCTCGACGACGCCTATGAGAACATGGGTGCCAAGCTCGCCTACGAAGTCGCCAACAAGACGAACGATGTCGCCGGTGACGGAACCACCACCGCGACCGTGCTTGCACAGGCGATGGTCCGTGAGGGCCTCCGGATGGTTGCCGCCGGTGCCAATCCGATGGACCTCAAGCGGGGCATCGAGAGCGGTGTCGAAGCAGTCGTGAAGTCACTTGCCGAGCTGTCTCGTGACATCGAGACCGGCGAGGAGATCACCAACGTCGCCTCGATCTCGGCCAACAACGATCTCACGATCGGCAAGGTCATCGCCGAGGCGTTCGAGAAGGTCGGCAAGGACGGCGTGATCACGGTGGAAGAGGGCCAGACATTCGGTCTGGAGCTCGAGTTCACCGAGGGTATGCAGTTCGACAAGGGCTACATCTCCCCGTACTTCATCACGGACCCAGATCGCCAGGAGGCGGTGCTCGAGGACCCCTACATCCTCATCGCCAACCAGAAGATCGGCTCGGTCAACGACATGCTGCCCGTGCTCGAGAAGATCATGCAGACCGGCAAGCCGGTGCTGGTCCTCGCCGAGGACGTCGAAGGTGAGGCACTCGCCACGCTCGTCGTGAACAAGATCCGCGGAACGTTCAGCTCTGCCGCCGTCAAGGCCCCGGGCTTCGGTGAGCGTCGCAAGGCCATGCTCCAGGACATCGCCATCCTCACGGGTGGAACGGTCATCAGCGAGGAAGTCGGCCTGAAGCTCGACGGTGTCACCACCGACATGCTGGGGCATGCCCGCAAGGTCGTGATCTCCAAGGACGACACCACGATCGTCGACGGATCCGGCGCCGAGGCGGACGTCAAGGCTCGCATCAAGCAGATCGAGCGTGAGATCGAGAACACCGACTCGGACTGGGATCGTGAGAAGCTCCAGGAGCGTCTCGCCAAGCTGTCCGGTGGCGTTGTCGTCATCAAGGTCGGCGCCGCCACCGAGGTCGAGCTCAAAGAGAAGAAGCACCGTATCGAGGACGCCGTATCGGCGACCCGCGCGGCCGTCGAAGAGGGCATCGTGCCCGGTGGTGGCGTTCCGCTGCTCCGTGCTCAGGAAGCCATCGACAAGGTTCGCGGCGGCAACGATGACGAAAAGACGGGCCGCATCATTGTGCGTCGTTCGCTCGAAGAGCCGCTTCGCCAGATCGCCGTCAACGCCGGCTACGAAGGCGGTGTGGTCGTCGAGCATGTCCGCAACAGTGAGGGCCTCATGGGCTTCAATGCCGCCAAGGGCGAGTACGAAGATCTGATGAAGGCTGGGATCATCGATCCCGCCAAGGTCACTCGTTCGACGGTGCAGAACGCAGCCTCGATCGCGGCCTTGCTGCTGACCACCGAAGCTCTGATCGCAGAGCGGAAGGAAGAGGCTCCGGCACTTCCCGGTGGCGGGCACGAACACGGCGGAGGCATGGACTTCTAGTCCAGAGTGGCTAGTAGCGAGTAGCTGGTCGCGAGTACCAGAACAGCAGGGGTCCTTCGGGACCCCTGCTTCGCGTTCAAGTCTCGTCAACGGGGAGGTGGGCGCCGGCGACGATGTCGGTGATCTTCTGCCGATGTTTGTCGTATTCGTGATCGAGCATGCTGTAGACCGTGTGATCCGTCCAGGTTCCGCGTATCTTCAACTCTTCGCGAAGGATCCCTTCGCGCACAAAGCTGAGTTTTTCGGCCACGCGCTCGCTGGCGCGGTTACCGACCGCGATGCGCAGCACGATGCGGTGCATCTTCAGCTGGTCAAAACCCACTTGAACGAGCCGAGCGGTCACTTCAGTTGCCGTTCCCTGGGAGGTGTGGTCGGAGCGAACCCAGTAGCCGATTTCACCGGTGCGGAAACCCCGCGAGACGAACCAGATCGACACATTCCCCAGATGCCGGTCCTTCTCGGCGTCGCGAGCGCGGATGCTGAAATCGTAGGCGCGCGTGTCCTTCCAAGATTTCATCGACTCGCGCACAAAGTGGCTGGCTTCGATACGGCCGTAGGCGAGGTGAGCCCAGGGCAACCACTGGTGGAGTTCGTCAATAGACCCCCGGACCGCATCGACTAGGGCGTCCACGTCGCGCCGGCGGAACGGCCGGAGAACGTATCCGCCCGTATAGATCGGGTCCTGACTCAACTCCATTCCGGTAGAGCCTATCGGGTCGTACCATGGAGCGCGGTATGTGGGATCGACTTCCAGGTATTCAGAGCGACGAGCCGGCTGATACCGGAACAGACCGTGCCGCCGTGCTGGTTCCGCTTTATGCCGACGAGTTGGGCGACGTCCGGGTGGTTCTGACGAAGCGCCCGATGACGATGCCCACCCATGCCGGGCATATTGCCTTTCCCGGTGGCCGGCCGGATCCCGAGGACGGTGGTCCGGTGGGGACAGCACTCCGGGAAGCTGAGGAGGAGGTCGGCATCTCTCCCGATTCGGTTGAGTTGATGGGGTTTCTGCCCACGATTCATACGGTGGAGTTCACGCTGTTTGTGGTCCCGGTGGTGGGTCGCCTCCCCGGCGTGCCTGAACTGCGTCCTTCGCCACGCGAAGTCGAGAAGGTCCTGTTGCCACGGGTGGAAGACCTCGCTGATGATTCGGCCTGGCGCTTCGAGCTGTGGCAAGGTCGCAAGGTGTGGTTCTACGAACTCGAAGGCGAGATCCTCTGGGGCGCTACCGCCAAAATGGTCCGCGACCTGGTCGGCCTCTCCTAACTTCCTGTCAATCCGGGGGGTCGAAAACAAGGCGCGCGATTGACAGGAATCCCGGCGCTTGTTTCGTGTCAATCGGGTGCGTCGGAAATGGGGTGCGCGATTGACACGAACACGAGGGCATTCCAATCAGAGCGTTTGAGTGGTAATTGCTCATCATGGACCGCGTATCAATAACCCATCCCGAGGACCTCGCAGCTACTCAACACGGTTTGATCACACGCCGGCAGCTTGTGGAACGGAACGTGCCGCCGGGAGTAATCAGTCGGCGACTTCAGAGCGGGACGCTGGTTCGGGTGGACACCGGGGTGTATCGATTGCGCGGTTCTTTTGAATCGCAAGAGCAGCAACTGATGGCCGCAGTCTTGGTTGTTGGTCCGGAGGCGGCGGTCTCCCACCAGTCCGCCGCCCATCTTTGGGGCCTTCTGGAGAGAGCCCCCGACAAGCCGCATGTTTCCGTGGTTCGAGGCAGGTGGAGAAACAAGCCGTTCCATGTCCACCGTTCGACCGATCTGGGTTCGGATCATGTGGGCGTCGCTCGCGGAATCCCGACGACCCTTCCGGCACGAACGGTCCTGGATCTCGGAGCCACAGCCTCCCCGAGGACGGTGGCAGCCGCATTCGGAACAGCTCTGCGTGATGGGCACGCAACGCTCGAAGAGATGGAGTCGATGCTATTGGACCTCGGGAGGCAGGGACGGGCCGGGGTCGGGGCCGCGTGGCGAGTGATCGAGGAGAGGCGACGGTGGGTGAGCACACACGAGAGTGTTCTTGAAGACGAGTTCCGAAGGATCGTCGACGGTGCGTCACTCCCGCGACCTGCGACGCAGTGTGAGATCCGAGATGATCGAGGTGCTTTCCAACGCCACCGAGCATCATCGCGAGGCGCTCCGGCCGTGGCTCAAAGATTCGGACGCGATCGAGTA
>CBDTYK010000091.1:0-5766 GCA_965364595.1 uncultured bacterium | reverse complement strand
GCATCGGAGCCCGCGCCCGGCTCGGTGAGACCCCATGCCCCGATCCACTCGCCGCTGGCGAGCTTCGGGAGGAAGTGGGCTCGCTGCGTATCGGTCCCGAACCGAACGATCGGATGCTCGACGGTCCACATGTGGGCGGACAAGGCGAGATTCAAGCCGTTGTCGTGGCATCCCCGTCCGAACCCCTCCATTGCGAGCGCAGCGGTCGTCAGGTCCGTGTCCAACCCGGTCGTGTTGTAGCTCCCGGGAACGGCCATCGACTGGATCCCCTGCTCAGCGCACGCCTCCCAAGCCGAGCGGGGAAAGGTCCCGCTGCGATCTCGGTCGATCAATCCGTCGTTGAGCGTCGCTCCGAACGTCCGCAGCCGTTCCGCGAGTTCGAGTTGATCGTCGGAAGGGGAGAAGTTCATCGTCATGTCCCGTAGTTCGATTCAACCCAATCGACGATATCGGCCACGGCTTGAGCGCGGTTCTCCTCGAGGGTGAAGGTGTGGTCGGCCGTTCGGTAGTACTTGATGGTGGTTCGCTCGTCGAGTCGCAGATCGGGGTAGTTGTCACACACTTGGTGTCGATAGGTGTAGTCGAGCGGTCCGAACCGGGTGTACATCAGGAGCAGCGGGATGTTGCGGTCGAGAACGGAAGCGAGCCGTTCCCCGAACTCTTCTTGTGACACGTACACGTTCTCGTACACCACCAGGTCGTCCGGTGCGGTGTTGGTCGGTTCGTTGCGGATACGGCGGACCAGACGATCGAACCACACGTGAGGATCGAGCCACCTGGTCCGCGTCAGATCCATCCTCGAACGGCGAGTGGGGTATGCGTAGCCGTCGATCATCACGGCGCCGACGACGCGTTCGTCCTGTTCGACCATTCTGAAGGCGTTGAAGGCGCCAGTGCACAGCCCGGCGGCCACGTAGGTGCCCGCACCTCCCCGTGCGTCGAGATGGTCGAGCGCCGATCGGATGTCTGCGATCGCCCGTTCGGTGTCGAGGAGGTCGGTGTCCGTGGTCTCGCTGTCGCCGATCCCCGAGAGATCGAAGCGGAACGAGCCGATCCCTCGATCTGCGAGCGAGGACGCGAGTCGAACCGACATTCGGTTCGGTCCGACTCGATGGAGCAGGCCGGCATTGAGAATGACGACAGTCGGGACGTCGACGCGCCCCGGTGACTCGATGCCCACCAGGGCACGATCGGGGCCGAAGAGAACTGGCTGTTCGGTCATGACCCGGCGACCTCTCGAGCGATCGCCTCGGGGATCCGGCGCGGCAGCACCGACGTGAAGACCGAAGCCGGTACGTCCCAGCCGGCGACGTCCGGCACCGACACCACTCGGAAGAGCTCCGGGTCCAGGGCTGCGATCTGGCTGGACTCCGTCGAGCTGATGACCGTGGTGGGCAGCGGCGGCGCGTTCGTCGAGAGGTCGAGTGCGAGCAGGTCGCTTCGCAGTGCCGGTGGGTAGGGCGCTCCGATGAGCTCTCGGCTGCGGCGCCGTTGTGGGAGGAAGAAGCGTCGGCGCAGGTAGCGGCTGTTGATGGAGCTGATCGTCTCGAGGTGGTGTCGACCGGACACGACCGGGTCCCACAGAACGAGACGCTCGGCGCCGGTCCCTCGTGACGCTGCCTGTACCGCCAGTGCCGCTCCGAGACGAGCTCCGACGAGCACGAGGGGGACGCCGGGCGATCGGATGTGTGCCGCCGCCTGTTCGATGTCTTCCACGAAGTCGTCGAGTCCGGTGCGGTCGTCGACTTCGCCTGCAGAGTCGCCGGTTCCCCGGTAATCGAACCGGAGCACGGCCCAGCCCCGGCGGACGAGTTCGATGGCGGTCTGTCGGAGCGCCCAGTGGGTGCGCATGTACTCCCATCCATACGGTGGACAGATCACGGCGGTCCCGATCGGAGCGGGTAGGGGCGTCATCTGGATGCCGTAGAGGCCACGGCCGAAGTGCAATACGCGTCGCTCGGCAGATCTCCCGCCGGACGTTGTGGCTCGACCGGTCGTGCCGAGTGCGGCGGCGATCTGGCCGAGCGAGTTGAGCAGCACGGTTCGCGGGCTGACCTCGGTTGCGAACTCGGCTCGGAGGCGCGTGACGAGCTGCATCGCCAGGATCGAATCACCCCCGAGATCGAAGAAGCCGGCTTCCATGTCGAGCTGGGACTGCCCGAGCAGATCTGCGACGTGATGCGCCACGCGATGCTCGGCGTCTGTTTCCGGAGCGCGACGACCGACGGATGCGACTGACGTGTCGATCGGGGGCGGCAGTCGCTCGCGGTCGATCTTGCCATTGATCGTGAGCGGCATCTCGGCGAGTTCGACGAGGCGGTCCGGATGCATCGAGGCCGGCAACCGCTCACGGAGCCACGGCTCGATGTCTTCGGTCTGCGCTCCGCCGACGGTGTAGGCGACGGCGAGCTGACGGCCGCCTTCCGTCCACATCACGACTGCCGCCGAATCGACACTGGGATGAGCAGCCAGCACCGCCTCGATCTCTCCGAGTTCGACTCGGGCGCCGCGCAGCTTGACCTGATCGTCGTGACGCCCGAGGTAGAGCGCAGTGCCCGGTCGCAGCCAGCGTGCCTGGTCGCCGGTTCGGTACCATCGCTTGCCCTCGTGGACCCGAAAGACCGCAGCATCGAGGTCGGGTCGGCCGAGATACCCCGGCGTCAGACCCTCCCCGCTCACCCACAGCTCTCCATCCATCCCTGTTGCGACCGGGCGTCCGGTCGGATCGAAGATGCCGATCTCGGTGTTGGCGATCGCAGAACCGATCGGCACCGATGGCTCGACGTCGGTGGATGGATCGAACGTGTGAATCATGCACCCGATGGTGGCCTCGGTCGGGCCGTACTCGTTGAACACCACGAGCCCGGCCACGTTCGCCCGCAGCGCAGCGGCGGTCGAGAGGTCTTCGCCGCCGAGGACGAGAGCGCGGATCCGTGAGGACTGAAGGGCGTCGTCAGGGACCGCCTTGAGATGTGATGGCGTCAGCTTGACCACATCTACCTGGTCGTCGGTGAACACGTCGACAACGCTCATGTCGAGGGGGTCGCTGTCCGGGTACACCACGACCGTGCCGCCGGTGGTGAGTGGCAGCAGAATGGAGGTGAGGGTGAGATCGAATCCCGGAGCAGTGAAGAAGGGCATCGACACCGCCGACCCGTAGGCCGTCGAAGCCCACTCGATGTAGTTCGCGAGACTCCGGTGCCGGATCGGGACACCTTTCGGAGCGCCGGTGGAACCGGACGTGTAGATGATGTAGGCGAGCGAGTCGGGATCTGATTCCTGTGGCGTCCAGTCGGACGGTTCCCACGCCCCGGGACGCAGGAGTTCGACTTCGGGGTCAGGGGCTTGGCGTGAGGTGATGAGCAGCGTCGCTCCTGCATCTTCCAGGATCGACGCCACTCGCGCTGGGGGGTCGTGTTTGCTGATCGGGATGAAGGGTCGGCCAGAGAAGAGGCAGCCGAGCATGGCGATGATCAGATCGGGAGATCGATCCATCCAGAGAGCCACGGGCCCCGATGATGAACTGAGTAGTTCTCCGAGCCCGCGGGCCGATTCATCGAGGCGAGAGTAGGACACCGGCGATCGCCCTGAAACGACCGCCACGCCATCCGGCCGATTCGCCGCCTGGCCTCTGATGCTGTCGTTGATCGACCCGACGGTCATCGTCGCACCGGCGGCGGCCGATGTGATCGCAGCGATCTCGCCGGTTGGGATGACCGGGAGCTCACCGACCGTTCGTGCCTCGCCTGCGATGGCTCCCAGCACTTCGACGATCCGGTCGGCAAGGGCTCGCCCGAGCGCCGGATCGACCGATGACGGGTCGACGTCGACGTGCAACGTGATCTCGTCTCCTGTTTCTGCGACGACAGACAGCGGAAAGCCGTTGCCGCCGGCAGCCTCACGAACCCGATACCTCGGATCGTCGCCGAATCCCCAGTGCGCGAACAGGACGTTCGTGAGGGCACGTGCGAAGGGCGACAGCTTCGCAATGCGGGCGAACGGGGTGTACTGGTGCTCGAGTGCGTCGAACTGGGCGAATTGGATGTCCCGGAGCCATGTGTCGACGTCTTGATCCGGCGCCAAGCGGACACGTGCCACGATCGTGTTGGTGAACATGCCGACGACGGTCTCGCTGCCGTCGAGTTCTGCGGGGCGGCCAGCCGACGCGATCCCGAGGACCACGTCGTCGATGCCCAGATGGGCCCCCAATACGGCGGCGGTTGCCGCGAGTGTCACGGTGTTGGCCGTGAGTCGCAAGCGCCGTAGACGGCCGATCAGTGCCGCAGACCTACTGCGATCGAGACACACGGTCACCCGATGCTGGCGCGCCGCTGCTGTGCGGTGCGACGATCGAATGATGGTCGGCTGGGCCAATCCATTCAGCACTCGCTGCCAGAAGGCATCGTCGAGGGCCTCGTCACGAGTGGCGAGCCAATCGACGTAGTGACCGAACGTGCGAGTCGGGATGTCGGGCGTGTGTGTCGGATCGTCGACGATATCGAGGAACTGCCTCATCAGCAGGGCTGCTGACCATCCATCGAGTAGCAGGTGGCTGTGGTCCCAGATGGCGGTCGATTGCGACCCATCGCTGAACACGGTCAATCGCCATGATGGGGCAGTGTCTATCGGAGCGGCAACCGGATGCTCAGCGACGAATCTGTCTACGACTTCGTCGATTCGAGAAGGGGCGACCTCGATGACGTCGATCGCCGGATCGATGTGTGGTTCCGCGACCTGGACGGGTTCACCTGAGGTCCAGTCGAGCCGTGTCCGCAGAACAGGGTGGATCGCAGTGAGTCGACGCCAAGCCTGATTCACTGCGGCAGACGTGAGTCCACGCGAGATGTCGATGCGTTGGCGGATGGCAGAGCCGTCACGGGTGTGCTCATTCACCATCGATCACTCGCCTGTCCGCCCTTAACGTCCTCATGATGAGCGTCATCGAGCCCTTTTCTCACGCAGGATCGACCTCACGATCATATTCGTCGAGGCGTGTAACCGGTGGGACTCCCGCCTTGGTGGTTCGAACACAGATGCGTGCCTCCTTCGCCTGCGGGTGCCCAGGTCCGAGCGCAAACTGAAGGGGATCCGACCTGGACTATCGGCTCGGTCGACTCGCTGCGTGCGATGCCCTTGCCGACCTCGGCTGCGCACCGTCAGACTCGAATCGTGGTGGGCGACGAGGGGAATTCAGCCTGCCGGCTCGAGATCGAGCGCCGCCCTGAGTGCGTCGATCTGGCTGCGGTGGAAGGCCTCGACGACCGGTGCGCTGCCCATGTCGAACCCGTGGTAGGCGCCCTCGACCACCTCGAGTTCACACGGAACGCCGGCCTCCTGCAAGCGTCGGGCGTACTCGACGTCCTCGTCGTGGAACAGATCGAGCGTGCCGACTCCGATCCACGCCGGCGGGAGACCGGACAGGTCCTGCGCGCGGGATGGTGCGGCGTGTGGGTGAACGTCGCCGCCGGTCGCACCGCCCAGGTATGAGGACCAGCCGAAACGGTTGCAGGCCTGGTTCCACAGCTTGACCGGCATGTCGTCCAGGTCCGTCCGCTCAGCAGTGCGGTCGTCGATCATCGGGTAGATCAGCAGCTGGAAGGCGGGTTGGACCTCCATCTCGTCTCGAGCTCGAAGCGCCAATCCCGCCGCGAGGCCGCCACCGGCGCTCCCGCCTCCGATGGCGATGCGGCTGGAGTCGACTTCGGGTTGGTCGGCCAACCACGCGAGTGCCGCAGCACAGTCGTCCATGGCCGCCGGGAACGGGTG
>CBDTYK010000090.1:0-5773 GCA_965364595.1 uncultured bacterium | reverse complement strand
GTTCTTTGATGAAGGTCTCGTAGCGCGCTGGGTCGTCGTGTTCGGAGAAGGCCTCGTCGAGCCTCATGTCGGTCGGGAGGTACTGGGCCGCCTTGAACGGATTGTCGTACCCGTGAGAGCGGGACGGGAAGTTGTGGTGATACAGGGCCGGGAGGAACACCGCCGGCCACTCGAGGCCTTTTGCTCGATGAACGGTGATCAGCGTGACTGCGTCCGACTCCGACAGTCGGGCGGTGTCCAGTTCTTCGCTTCCCTCGAGTTCGAGGTCGTCGAGATGAGCGAGGAAGGCGGTGAGGCTCGGGCGGCCTTCGAGGGGGCTCCAGTCCTCGGCCAGATCGAGGAACCGGTGGATGTTGAGACGAGCCGACTGCCGCGGCGCATCGGGCATGGCCTCGATGTCCGCCCATGCGTCGGTGTGATCGAGGATCTCCCGACAGACCTCGATCAGGGCGGACCCCTGAGACATCGACAGCAGGTGGCGGTACTCGGAGCGGAACTGCTCGAGGGCTTCCCTCGCCTCGGGCCGTAGCCCGTCGATCGTCTCGACTTCGTCGACCGCCTCGAGGAAGGTGTAGTCGAGCACCTGATCGTGCTCGCCCACCTGCCTCATGGACGGTCTCCGGTCGAGGATCCATCGGTTGAGCGCGGCGAGATCGGCGAGGCCGAGGCGAAATCGAGCCCCGAGGAGGAGTCTGGCTGCAGCCACGCTGTCTTCGGGCCGGTCGATGAGCCGCAACCAGGCGTGCAGGTCGGCGACCTCGGGCACTCCCAGGAGTCCGCCGAGGTTGGCCACCTCGAAAGGAATGCCGTGGCGGGCCAATGCGTCGTGGACGAGCAACATGTCCTTGTTCTTGCGGAACAACACGGAGACGTCACGGTGGCTGAGCCCGCCTTCCGTGAGGGCCGCGATCTGCTCGGCGATCCAGTCGGCTTCGGCGACCGCAGTGGGAAGGATGGCGGTGACGACTTCTCCGGGCGGAGTGCCATCGATGGCCGTGAGTGGGTCGCGTGGCCGGTCGTCGATGTCGGCTCGGATGGCGTTGGCGACCGCGAGGATCGCCGCACCGGACCGGCGGTTGAGGCTCAGCGGGTGATCGGCGACACCTCCGAACCTGAAATGTTCGTTGAATCGTTCGAAGTTCTCCTTCGAGGCTCCCCGCCACTCGTAGATCGTCTGGTCGGCGTCACCGACGGCCATCACGGCAGTTGTGGTCCCGAACAGGGCCCTCAGCAGCTCGCGTTGCCCGGGGTCGGTGTCCTGGTACTCGTCGAGCAGCACCGCTTCGTATCGCGATGCGATCCGCTTGCCGATCTCGGGGTGTTCGGTGACCATCTGATGGGCGCGCCTGATGAGATCACCGAAGTCGGCGACGCCGAGCCGGCGTTTCTCGTGGTCGTACGCAACGAGGGTCGCCAGCATCTCGACTCGCTGATGCCACGGACTGTCCGGATCGGCCTCGAACCCGGCCGGGGGTGTCACGGAGGAGGGATGCACGAGATTGTCGGACAGCTGAGCTGAGAGCCGCCGGAGTCGCTCGATCGAGCCCCTGACCGTCGGATCGAAGTGGCGGTAGGCGAGGCGGTGGGTGATGTCGACGAGGATCTGGCGCGAGAACGCCGGGGTGATGAGGTCGGTGTCACGCTCGACGTCGACGACGGCGCCGAACTCTCGCAGCAGAGAAGAGGCGAATCCGTGATACGTGTGGACCGAGACCTCTCGGTTCGTCTCGACGACATCGGAGAGCGCTGTGCGGATTCGGTCTGCCAGTTCCTGCGCTGCCTTGTTGGTGAACGTGATGCCGAGGATCCACTCGGGTTCCAGGCCGTGGTCCGTGACGAGGTGGCGCACCCGTTGGGAGATGGTGGTGGTCTTGCCGGTTCCGGCACCCGCAGCGACCCGGACCGACCTGAGAGGCGCACCGATGATCGCACGCTGCTCGGGAGAGGGCACGAAGCTGGTCACGTCGAGAACGCCTCTCTGCCTTCGGGCTGGACCGGGCACACGATGCGAACCGCACAGTTGCCGCATGCGTCGCCGGGCGTGGGTTCCCACTGCTCTGCTCCGATCGCGGCTCCCAGCTTCCGCATCCGTTCGGTCAGCGAGTCGAGAGACGACGGATCGAATGCTCGGATCCACCCCTTGTACTTGGCGGCCGGGTGCCAGCTCTCCGCTGCGACCACATCGCCGACACCGGCGATCTCGTCATCCTGTGCGGCAGCGAGCAGATAGAAGCCGAGCTGGAGCGACGAGGCTGCATCTTTGACAGAAGGGATCTTCGTGCCGGTCTTGTAGTCCACGACTGCCAGCCCGGCCTCACGTCGTTCGATTCGATCGGCGAAGCCGATCCACTCGAGCCCGTCCAGCTCGATACGCAGTTCGTGCTCGAGCGCGATCGCCGGTCCGGACTCCTTCGGCCACTCGTCGTACATGCGCTGCAGCAACGTGACGGCCTTGTCTCGCCACTTCAGGTTGTAGGCCGGCGACCCGAACGTGGCGCGCTCGGACCAGACCTCGTCGAGGATCGGAAGCGCATCGGCCAGCTCGCTCCGAGCCCGGCCCGCTGTGAGCGCGGTCTGCTCGGCGCGTTCGAGCACTTCGTGGACCAGCGATCCGAAGAGGGCGTACACCGACGAGCCGTCCCCGATTCCCAGCCGTCGTTCCAGCACGTAGCGGCGGGGGCAGGTCTCGTACGATTCGGCCTGACTGGGCGAGAGTCGGAATCGATCCGGAAGCAGTCCGTCATCGGGGCCGGGAACACGTGAGCCGGCGAACCGTGCTGCGTCCCAGTTCCGGTCGTCCTCGGTGAGCATCTTGATGGCCGCCAGTCGGCGGGGCAGCGTCTCGGTCGGGTCTGCAGCGGTCCGCCTGAGCCCGGCTTGGAGCTGGATCAACGAGACGGGCGGACCGTCGTACGGGGTAGGCGGTCCGAGCGCCGACACCTCCGAGAGACCGAGCGCTGCGACCATGAAGCGGCTGGGTCGACGCTCCTGTTCATCGATGCCGGCCCGGGTGGCGGTCCAGACGACCCGTCGGCGAGCGCGTGTCATGGCGGTGTAGGCGAGTCGGATCTCCTCTTGGAGTCTGAAGCGGAGATGATCGGCGTGGCTTCCGCCGATGCTCGGGTCGAGCTCTCGGACCGACAACAAGGAGATGCCTCGGCGGAGGTCGGGGAAGACCGAATCGGCTGCGTCGGCGATGAAGACGACGTCGAACTCCAGTCCCTTTGCTTGATGGAGAGTCGTCAACGTGATGCGATCGCGCTCGCCGGAGCGGTGCGACAGCAGGGGCTGCGCCTCGAAGTCGTCGGAATCGGCCAAGCGGAAGTAGTCCATCAGCGAGATCGACGGATCGCGTTCGCTCTGGCGCTCGAGTGCTTGCGAGAAGGCCGTCCACGCAGCCCGGAACTCGGCCATGTCTGGATGAACCGCCAGCTCGGCGAGGCGATCGATGCGCTCCCACACGTGCCAGAAGCCGTCGGCGGCGGTGTGCTCGGTCGCCCATGCACCCTCGGAGATCACCCCGATCAGATCCGTGGAATCGTCCAGCCGACGCTCGAGGATCGTCGTCCATCGCTCCCCGGTTCGGCGGCGTTCTCTCACGAGTTCGCGTTCGGCGGCGAGCGGAAGTCGGAACAGCGGACCCAGCAGCAGCCGCCGCAGGGCACGGTCGACGGTCACGGGCGGGGTGGTGTCGGTGGCTGCTGCGATCGTCGCGATGTCACGGATGAGGTGGATGGCGGGGTGATCGACGAGCCTGCGGTCCGGTGGATCGTGGGGGATCCGGCGTCGCGCCAACGAGCGGCTCAACTCCGTCACGAGATGCCGGGTGCTGCGCAGCAGCACTGCGATCCGTGCATAGGGGACGCCGTCGATGAGATGGAGCCGCTCGATCTCGGATGCGATCCAGTCGGCCTCGGCGGAGGTCTGATCGAAGACGAACGCCTCGACCGAGCCGGGGTGGGGAGCGGGCAGGACCGGACCGGCCCCTCCCGGAAGTTCGGCGCCGGAGGTGAGTGCCAGCGCGGCATCGAGGATCTCGGCCGGGACGCGGAACGAGGTGGTGAGCACGATCCGCGTTGCGGGTGAACCGTCCGGACCGGCGAACGTCTGAGGGAAGGCCTCGATGTTCCGGATGGAGGCGCCACGGAAGGAGTAGATCGACTGGTACGGGTCTCCGGTGACGGTGAGATTGGGCGTCGCCCGGTGGAATGCCTCGAGCAGCGCCGCCTGGGCGGGCGAGGTGTCCTGATATTCGTCGACGAGCACGTAGCGGTACTGGTCGGCGATTGCACTCGACACCCGCTCGTCCTCGAGCACGGTGATCGCGGTGTCGAGCAACGTCCCGTAGTCGATGCGACCACGCGAACGGAGTTCGTCCTGATACCGATCGATGAAGTCGGGCAGACCTCTCCAGTCGGGATGATCCGGCACGAGCTCCCGGACGTCCACCGAAGAGAGCCTCCGCTCCCGTGCTCTCAGAATGAAGTCGGTGACGTCGGTGGCGAATGTCCGCGATTCCAACAGTGAACGGAACTGAAGCGGCCAATTCGACGGATCCTCCGACCTGAGCAGCTCACTCACGAGTTGGACCTGCTCGGGGCCGGTGAGCAGCGTGGGCATCGAGCGCCATCCCAGGACGTCGGATCCTTCGGCCTCGAGCAGCCTCGATGCGAACGAGTGGAAGGTGGCGCAGTTGATCTGGGTGAACGAGCCACCGATCGATCGGGAGACGCGTCTCTTGATGTCGGAGGCCGATCTCCTCGAGAAGGTGAGGATCAGGATCTGCTCAGGTGTCGCAGTCCCGCTGCTGACGAGATGCTTGACGCGCTCGACAAGGAAATGGGTCTTGCCCGTGCCTGGACCTGCGACGACCAGCTGTGGACCGTCGGTCGAAGCGATCGTGGCCGCCCACTGATCGGGTGCAATCCTGATCTCGTGTGTCACTGCACGTCAGGCCGCCACAGCCAGGGGCTCGACCCGGGCAACGGTGCACGAAGTCACCCCATGGCAGCTGCCGTCACAGACGAGGTGGTCTGCCAGGGACATGTCGGCGAGCACGGCGATGGCGGCGTCGATCGGATCGGTGAGTACGGAGTGGTGGTTGGGAAGCTGGGTGATCGGTGTGTTCGTCATGGGGCCAACGTATCGAAGGGGTGTGACAGAAATGATCGCCGTCAGCTCGCCTTGGCCGAGAGCTCGACTGCGTCCACCGAGTTCTCCATGGCGGGGCAGATGCTCTGGAACGAGCACCAGTTGCACAGCTTGCCGGGGCGGGGTGGGAAGTTCCCCGTCTCCGTTGCGCGCTCGATGGCGGACCACAGGGCGCGGAGCTGGCGGTCCATCGCATCGAGCTGGGCATCGTCGACGGCCAGGCGATACATGGTCGGGCCGTTGAGGTACATCAGCCTGACTTCGGTCGGAGTCTCGTTGAGTCGACGCCGGATCAGCAGTGCGTAGATCTTCAAAGCGAAGAAGGAGCTGAGTGCATACCGCTCGGGCGGTGCCTTGCCCGTCTTGTAGTCGGTGATGATCAGGTTGCCCGCGGGGTCGCGGTCGATGCGGTCGAGGATCCCGCGGATGACGATCCCGTCGAGATCCTCGAGCATGTCGAGCTCACGGTCCAAGGGTTCGACATGGGCTGGGTCTTCCACCGAGAAGTAGTTCGCAAGGAGCGCCATCGAGTCCATGCCCCAGCGACGTTCCTCGTCGACCGACGCGAACAACCCCTGGTATTCGTCGGTGGCACGAATCTCGGTCCATGCCTCGCGGAAGA
>CBDTYK010000089.1:0-5795 GCA_965364595.1 uncultured bacterium | reverse complement strand
AACGCCGAGTTCACTCGCCACGTGGGCAACGGCGAGCGCGTGGTTGCCTCCGGACGCTGCGATGATGCCCGAATCACGGATCGCTCCGGCGCCGAGCACACGATTGAACGCGCCGCGTGGCTTGAACGACCCGGTGTGCTGGAGCAACTCCAGCTTGAGCGTGAGCCGTCGTCGATCGACGACGACCTCGATCACCGGGGTCCGGCGAACCCGACTCCGGATCCGGTCGAACGCGCGACGGACGTCTTCTGCGCCGACGGTCACGACAGCTGGCGCTCCCTGAACTGGGTGTCGTGCAGGGTCCTGTACAGCCCGTCACGTTCCAACAGCTCGGCGTGTGTGCCGCTCTCGACGAGCCGGCCCTGGTCGATGACGAGGATCTTGTCTGCAGCCTTCACGGTCGAGAGACGGTGGGCGATCACCACCGACGTCCGCCCCTCCATGAGGTGCTCGAGCGCGTCCTGGATGAGCGCCTCCGATCTGGTGTCGAGGTGCGAGGTCGCCTCGTCGAGGACCAAGATCGAGGGGTCTTTCAGAATCACCCGGGCGATGGCGATTCGTTGCTTCTCGCCGCCGGACAATCGGTATCCACGTTCGCCGACCACGGTGTCGTAGCCGTCGCCGAGTGATTCGATGAACTCGGAGATGTTCGCTGCCTCACAGGCCGCTCGCATCTCCTCGTCCGTGGCGTCAGGACGTGCGTACTTCAGGTTGGCGGCGATGGTGTCGTGGAACAGATAGGTCTCCTGGGTCACCACACCGATCGAGTCGGCCAGGCTCCCCAATGTGATGTCGCGCACGTCGTGGCCGTCGATGCGGACCGCTCCGTCGTTCACGTCATAGAGCCGGGGCAGCAAGTAGCTGATCGTTGTCTTCCCGGCGCCACTCGGCCCGACCAGAGCCACCAGCTCACCCGGCGCTGCGGTGAACGAGACATTCTCGAGCGCCCATTCGCGCGTCGAGGTCATCGGGGCGATGGCTTCTCCGTCGTCACCGGCAGAGCGGCCGAACGGATTGAAGCGTTTGATGCCTTCCAGCCCCTGCGGTGTGGCACTCACATACGAGAAGTAGACGCCGTCGAAGTCGATCCGCCCTTCGACCCGATCGAGGCGGCGAGCATCCGGTTTCTCGGGCAAGTCGAGCTCGAGGTCCATGATCTCGAACACGCGCTCGAAACTGACGAGGGAGGTTGCGAACTCGACCCGAGAATTCGAAATGGCGGACAACGGGCCGTACAGCTGTGTGACCAGCGCTGCGAACGTCACGAGGGCGCCGACCGACAGCGCGTCCGAGGTGATCACCAGGTATCCGCCAACCCAGTACACCGCAGCGGTGCCGACGGCGCTCACCAGACCGAGCACAGCGAAGAACCAACGGCCGATCATCGCTCGCCGGACGCCGAGGTCCCGAACTGCTGCTGCCTCGGTGCTGAACTTCTCGGATTCCGAGTCGGTGCGATTGAACAGCTTCACGAGGAGCGCTCCGCTGACATTGAAGGTCTCCTGGAGAATCGCCGACATCGAGGCGTTGTGATTCATCTGCTGTTCGGTGATCCGCCGCAACACCTTGCCGACTCGCCTGGCAGGGAGCACGAACAACGGGAGCGCTGCCACGGCGAGCACCGTGAGCAGCAGCGATGTCTGCAGCATCACACCGAGAATGACGACCACCGACACGATGTTGGAGATGATCGAGACAAACGTCCCGGTGATCGCCTGCTGGGCTCCCACCACGTCGTTGTTGAGCCGAGAGATGAGCTCTCCGGTCTTGGTGGATGTGAAGAAGGCGAGCGACATGCGCTGCAGGTGCTCGTACAGCTCGCGTCGGAGGTCGTAGATGATGCCCTCACCGGCCTGAGACGACCACCACCTCTGGGCGATGCCGACCAGCGAGTTCACGATCGGGACGACGATCATCACGACACCGAGCACGGTCAACAGACCGATGTCGGAGCCGCCGATGGCCTCGTCCACGATCAGTCCGATGACGATCGGGGGCACGACGCTGAGACCGGAGATGAGGAGCACGGTGACCAGAACGCCGAGCAGCTGTCCGCGGTAGGCCGATCCATACGACCACACCCGCTTGAGCAGGTTGCGGTCGACCGATGGACGGTCCTGGTCTTCGTCGTATTTGAGGTAGCTGTACCAGCCGCCGCTGTGGAAGATGATGTTCTCCTGAGGTCGGGAACGATTACATGATTACATCAAGCTCTCGAACCGGAATGGCGAGCGGTCTATTCCCGCCGATCAGGGAACGGTAGCTGGCTCGGGCGGAGCGCCGGATCGCTCGGTGCCGCCGCCGGGAGCTTCGACGAGCGCAGCGATCGGAGCGATGCTCTCGCGCATCGCCGGAACGGCCGAAGCGGCCGAGTGGCGCACGAACATCTCGTAGGTGCGTTCCGGACCAGACCACCGTCTCCCCGGCGGACCTCGCGACCCGACCGACCGTCCCCGTCCCCACCCGCTCGGTCGTGAAATCGGCCGGCGAGCCGCGACCCCCGTCACGGCCGCCTGCTATCCGACGTCGGTCCCTACGCTTCGTTTTCGTGCGCCGGATTCAGCTCTTCACGGAACACTACAAAACGACCGCCGGTCATGACACCGGTATCTCGCACAGCCTGGTGAAAGAGGTCGGCGCAGGCCGTCAGCCCGAGACACTGCGCCTTCATCACACCGGCGACATCGTCGCGTTCGGGAAACACGACACGATCATGCCGGGCTATCCGAGCGCCGTCGCAGCGACGATCGAGCACGGATTCACGCCGATCGAGCGACTGGCCGGCGGTCGGGCAGCCGTGTTCCACTCCGGAACGCTCGCCTTCGCCTGGGCGATCCCAACCGATGACCCACGTTCCGGCGTGACCTCTCGCTTCACGGAGATTGCAGCACTGCTCACCAACGCACTCCGTTCGCTCGGGGTGGACGCTCACATCGGGGAGATCCCGGGCGAGTACTGCCCAGGCGCATACAGCATCCATGCAGACCATCGTGTGAAGCTCGTCGGAGTCGGGCAGCGCCTCGTACGGGGCGCAGCCCACGTCGGCGGCGTCATCAGCGTCTCGGATGGCTGGCGGATCCGCAAGGTGCTCGAACCCGTCTACCAGGCGCTCGGGCTCGATTGGCTCCCGTCCACCGCCGGGGCGATCGACGACTTCGTCCCGAACACCACGGTCGATGACGTTCGCCATGCGGTGATCGGCGCCTTCTCGGAACGGTTCCAGCTCGTCGAGGGTGCGATACCCGAGACGGTCGTGCAATTGGGGCTGGACCTCGCCCCATCTCACATCTCGCCCAGGTGACTCACTCCGCCGATACGCTGGCCAGGATGCGGATCCTGCTGCTCAACGGCCCCAACCTCAATCTCCTCGGGACCCGACGGCCCGAGGTCTACGGTTCCACCACACTCGGAGAGCTCGAGACGGCGTTCGCCGGGTGGGCCGACGAGTTGGGTGTGTCGACGCTCGCCTACCAATCGAACCACGAAGGCGCCCTGATCGATCGCATCCACACCGCGCGGGACGATGTCGACGCCCTCGTGTTCAACCCCGGCGCCTTCACACACACCTCCTATGCGCTCCACGATGCGATCGAGGCCGTCGAACTCCCGACCGTCGAAGTTCACATCTCCAACGTCGAAGAGCGGGAGGAGTGGCGACGACACTCGGTCATTGCTCCGGCAGCGGCCCACCGGATCTACGGGCGCGGCGTCGACGGGTACCGGTGGGCGCTCAGACATCTCGTGGCTCGAGCCTCCGTCCCGGCCGAGCGAATCGCGTACGGGCCGGATCCTCAGCAGTTCTTCGAGTTCCGGCCGGGCGGCCCGCGTTTGGCCGTTCTGATCCACGGCGGCTTCTGGCGGCACATGTGGTCGTTCGACACGCTCGACCTCGATGCCGTCGATCTCGTGCGCCGCGGGTGGTCCGTGGCGAGCGTCGAATACCGGCGGGTCGGCAATGGAGGCGGCTGGCCGACATCGAAAGAGGATGTCGTCGCCGGAGCTCGAGCGGCAGCACAACACGCCGCAGCCGAGTCGATCGTCTTGATCGGGCATTCGGCCGGTGGTCAATTGGCATTGGAAGCGGCATCGGAGCTCGGGGACGAAACGACGGTGGTTTCCATGGGCGGAGTCAACGACATGGTGCTCGCCGTGGAGGAGCATCTCGGCGACGACGCAGCCGTCGACTATCTCGGTGGAGCAGATCCCCGAACGGCTTGCCCCACCCTGCATCCCCCGCCTGGGTCCGTGTTGATCGCGCACGGCACCGACGATGATCGAGTGCCGTTCTCGTACGCCGAGCGATACGTGGAGGCGAATCCAGCAAGGCTGATCTCAACACCGGGTGGCGACCATTTCGGGTTCCTCCAACCCGGGGATCCCATGTGGACCACCATCGTCGAGGCGCTCGACGTCCCGTCGTGATCTTCGTCCTCCCAACAGCAGTGCTGGTTGCGTGGCTCGTGAAGGTCCACGACCGCCCCGCAGCGCTCGTGGCCAAACCGCTCGCCTCGGCCGGATTCGTGCTCATTGCCCTGTCGGAGGGAGCGGTCGACTCGGCGTACGGGCGGATCATTCTCGCAGGACTGGTCTTGGGAGCACTCGGCGACGTTGCCTTGATGTTCGAGCGGTGGTTTCTCGCCGGATTGGTGTTGTTCGCCGCCGGGCACGTCGCATACATCTTCGCCTTCCTTGCCAACGGGCCGATCACGTTGTCGACGGCTGCGGTGGGAGGTGCGCTCGGCCTCGGATCGGCCGTCTGGCTCCTTCCCCGAGTCGAGTCGACCATGCGGGTCCCGGTTGCCGTGTACATCGTCGTGATCTCGGTGATGGTGTCCGTCGGTCTTGGCGCCGAGCAACCGGCCTTCGTGCGGATCGGAGCGCCCCTCTTCGCCCTCTCGGACTTGCTGGTCGCTCGAGAACGGTTCATCGTTTCGGCCGCACGCAACCGGACGTGGGGGCTTCCGATGTACTACACCGCGCAAGTCCTCATCGCCCTGTCCATCGCGACATGAAACCCCCAAGATGGTTTGCCGAACGGTGTTGGAGGGCAATATGCTCGCCGAGTCCGTCTGTGCGCCGCGCTGGCCCTCTGACGACGGCATCTGAAGGTGGAGGAGACATCTGATGCGTTCACATCGCATTGCCCTGTTCGTGGGGTGGCTTGTCGTGTCGTCTCTCGCCGTGATCGGATTCGCGGCCTTCACCGCCGACCCCGAGCCGTCGCCCTTTGCCGAGGCACCTTCTGTGACCGTGTCCCCCGAGATCGGCCGGAGCACTGGTGCAGTAGCGGCCATGACCTTCGCTCTGCTCGCCGAAGGTGCGTCTGCAGCCTCAGCCTCCGACTTCAACGCAGTGGCGGAAGTAGCCGTCGACCCGGACGCAGCTACGACGAGTCTCGCACCTGCCGCCAACGAATCGAACGGCGTTGTGGATCGATCGAGGTTCTTCGAGGAGACGCAGATCCGCTCGCTGGTCGAAACCTTCTTCCGGCCTGAGGACGTCAGCCGGGCCATCCGCATCGCCTGGTGTGAGTCGTCGTTCAACCCCGAGAGCGTCAACCCTGTCACGGGGGCGTCGGGATTGTTCCAACACGCTCCCGACACCTGGGCGGCACGTTCGAGTGCTGCGGGATACGCCGGCGCCGACATCCTCGAAGCCGAGGCCAACGTGGCGGTGGCCGCCTGGATGCTCTACGAGCTCCCTGGTGGCTGGTCCCACTGGCAGTGCCAGGCGTAGACGTCTCACGTCTCACGTCTCACGTCTCACGTCTCACTGGGCTTGCCCCGGATTGGTGG
>CBDTYK010000088.1:0-5842 GCA_965364595.1 uncultured bacterium | reverse complement strand
GAGATCGAATCCACGAGTGAGAAACACTGCCATCTGCGCCCGCGTGATCGGATCCTCCGAGCAGTAGAGGGCCGGCGGCCCGATGTCGCATCCCGAGGTGATTCCGGCGGCGACCAGCCCCTCGATCGCCGGCTCGTGCACACTCCCGTCGTCGTCATAGAACGATCCACCCGGATCGAGCGGAACGCTCTCCTGGGCGACGGCAACCGTCGAGAACGCCAGGACGGTCAGAGCAGCGAGGACAACAAACGTGCGCATCCGGGCCATGAAAGCCGAATGGGCCGGTCGGTTCCAACTCTCTCGGCCCTTACGATGCGCCGATGCGCTTCTCTCTGATGACCGAGCCGCAGCTCGGAGGCACGTACGACGACATCCTCGCAGCGGCTCGCTGGGCGGAACAGAACGGGCTGGTCAGCTTCGCTCGCAGCGACCACTACTACTCCGGTCGCGACCCGAGACCCGCCGCCACGGACGCGCTCACGACGCTCGCCGGCCTGGCGCGCGACACCGACACGATCCGACTCGCCGTTCTCGTGACGCCCATCACGTTTCGCCACCCTGCCGTCATCGCCAAGACGGCCGCCACGCTGGACCAGATGTCCGGTGGACGATTCGACCTCGGGGTCGGCACCGGTTGGATGGAGGCCGAACACGATGCGTTCGGCCTGCCGTTTCCGGACTGGTCCGAACGCTTCGAACGTGTGACCGAGGCGCTCGCCTACCTCGACGCCGCGTTCGGCGGCGAGGCAGCCTCGTACCGCGGCGATCACTACAGCCTCGATGCCGACGTCGCTCCCGTCCCGTCCGGACTCCGCACCATCGTCGGAGGCACCGGCCCGACCCGCACGCCGACGCTGGCCGGCACCTACGCCGACGAGTACAACCACATCGTCGCCCCCGCCTCCGATGTCGAGCCGAAGATCGGTGTCATGCGACGGGCGGCCGAAGAGGCCGGTCGAGACCCCGACGACGTGGCCGTGACGATGATGGGACCCGTCATGGTCGGACGCGACCGCGAGGAGTACACCGAGCGACTGGCGCATGCCGCCGGCGAGCGGGGCATCGAACCATCGGAGCTCGAAGAACGCCTCGGTGAGGGCGGCATCCCGTTCGGCAGTGGTGACCGCCTGACCGAGCAATTCGCCGAGTTGGTCGAGATCGGTATCGACTCCTACTACCTCCAGTGGATTCCCACAGACGATCTCGAAGGACTCGACGAGACCTACGAAGCCGTCCGAGACGCAGTATCAGCTCTCTGAGAGGTCTGCCCAGTGTGGGCTGACGATGCGGTCGAGGTCTGCGACTCGGAGTTCGAACACGGTGTGCGGTGTTCCTGCTGCCGCCCAGACAGCGTGATGACGCCTGAGCCCGAGGTCCGAGAAGACTCTGATCTCCGTCGTGTGGCCGAACGGAGGCGTTCCACCAGCGACGAACCCGGTCACGGCCCGCACATCGTCGAGGGACGCCCTCGACGCGATGCCGACATGTCCGGCCGCTACCGCGAGCTTCGCCGTGTCGAGCCGTTTGTCGCCAGGGACGAGCGCCATCACATGCTCGTCGCCGACGACGAACACAAGCGACTTGACGATCCGCGACACCTCGCATCCCACCGCCGCTGCCGCCTGGGAGGCGGTGCGCACTGCGTCGGGGAACGACACCACGTCGATCTCGAGGCCGGCAGCGCTGGCAGCGTGCTTCACCCGGTCGATCGATGCGGACATGTGCGGAGGATACGACACCACCCCACCTTCCGATTGCGCTGCACAGCGACGATCCTCGGCCCATGCGAGTCTTGACGCTGCTGGTCGCTCTCTCACTGGTCGGCGCATGCAGTTCCCAGTCCGTCGACTCCGAGCCACGCACCCGCTCGACCCGCCAGGCCCCGATCGGCATTCCGATCGACGGGCCGGTCGACGTCGCGTACGACTACCCGCCGGGCTCGCTCCTTCGTTACGCACTTGCCGTCACCCAGGCCATCGAATACGACATCTCGGGGGACGCATCGTTCCTGGCGACGACGTCTGACCCGCTCCCGAGCGAAGGCAGCGTCACGTCACGAGCGAGCACGGAGATCGAATACGCAATCGACGACACCTCGACCCCGCAGGCGGCGACGATTGCCATCTCGGCGACTTTCCCAGATCCCGAGACCACGGCCTTCGCAGACGGCGACCCCCTCGACCCCGAGATCTACGACGAGCTCACGAGGGCGCTCGCCGTCATCCAGCCGATCGACTTCACCGTGGGGGTCAACGATCGCAACGCCGTGCTCACCAGCGGAGGATTGGGGGGCCTCGACGTGCTGAGCGGTGAGGTCGGTGCCTTGACCAATCTGAGCAACAACCAGATCAGTCGACCGCTCGGGCCGGTGTTCCCCGAGAGCCGGGTTCTCGCGCCCGGCGATCGCTGGACGATCGACACGGTCCGCGAGGCCCCGAGCGGACCGGTGGTCGTCACGACCGACTACGAGGTCACCGCCCTCACCGAGATCGACGGCCGACCACACCTCACCGTCGCATCGGTGACGCAGACAGACGGCTTCGATCTCGACTTCTCCGACATCTTCCGATCGCTGTTTGCGGGATTCGCAGCCGGCGAGAACGACGTCCCCGTGGAGCAGGCCGAACTGGAGGCGTACTCGGATGTCGTCTTCGCCATTGCCGTGGAGCCGTCGACCGGCACAGCCGACTATCTCTTCGACGTGGAACACGGTCGCGTCATCTCGTCCAGCCAGAAGTCGACGGTGCGGACCCGGTGGCTCCTCCAGACACCCGACCAGACGACCGGCGAACCCTCCGGGTTCGAGCTCACGCTCGACATCATCCGTCGAGCCGACTTCCGCCACCTCGACGAGTGAGCGGTCGTCATCGCGTTCGTCGTAGCGGTCGCCCAAAACTACCCTTCGAATCGTGACCACCACTCCCCTTCTCCAGATCAAGAACCTGCACGCAGCGGCCGACGACGTCGAGATTCTCAAGGGCGTCGACCTCACCGTCGATCGAGGCGAGATCCACGCGCTCATGGGCCCGAACGGTTCCGGCAAGTCGACCCTCGCCAGCGTCCTCATGGGGCATCCCGACTACGAAGTGATCGAAGGGGAGATCCTGTTCGAGGGCGAAGACATCACCGAGGCTGCTCCGGACGCCCGAGCGAACATGGGTCTGTTCCTCGCCTTCCAGTATCCCGAGGAGATCCCCGGCGTCTCGGTCATTCAGTTCCTTCGCCAGGCACTGTCGAATCGCACGGGCACCGATTACACGGTGCTCGAGCTTCGGCTGAAGGTGATGGAGGCGATGGCCACCCTCGGAATGGAATCGAGCTTCGCCGATCGCTATCTCAACGAGGGTTTCTCGGGCGGCGAGCGGAAACGCAACGAGGTGCTTCAGATGGCGGTGTTGGAGCCGCTGCTGGCGGTGATGGACGAGACCGACTCCGGGCTGGACATCGACGCCCTCAAGACCGTGGCAGAGGGTGTGAACACACTGGTGTCCCCCGAGCGGGGCTTCCTGATCATCACGCACTATCAGAGGCTGCTCGACTACATCACTCCCGATCACGTCCACATCTTCATGGACGGCCGGATTCTCGAGTCGGGCGGCTCTGAGCTCGCCGCACAACTGGAAGCCGAGGGGTATGACGGGTTCCGTCAGACCACCTGACATGCCTCACCTCGATGCTGCGTCGGTCCGCCGAGACTTCCCGATCTTCGAGCGAATGATCGCCGGAAAACAGATCCACTTCCTCGACTCCGGCGCTTCCAGCCAGAAGCCCTTCCAGGTGATCGATGCCATGGATGAGTTCACCCGACACCACTACGCCAACGTGCATCGCGGGGCCTACACCCTCTCACTCGAGGCAACGACGGAGTTCGAACGCTGCCGCAAGACCGTTGCGAGGTTCATCGGAACAGAGGACTCCAACGAGGTCGTCCTCACTCGCGGCGCCACCACAGCGCTGAACCAGGTGGCATTTGGATGGGGTGGAGAGCATCTGAGCGAAGGCGACACGATCCTCCTGACGACATTCGAACACCACGCAAACCTCATCCCCTGGCAGATGGTCGCCAGGCGGACCGGAGCCCGGCTCGACTTCGTACCGTTCACCGAGGACTACCTCTTCGACACCGACGTGTTCGACCAGAAGCTGGACTCCAACGTCAAGATCGTGGCTGTGACCGGTATGTCGAACGTGTTGGGCACATTGCCACCGCTCGATCGCATCGTGGCTCGAGCTCATTCGGTCGGTGCGATCGTCGTCGTGGACGGAGCTCAGCTCGTCCCCCACCTCGGGATCGACGTCCAGGAACTCGGCGCCGACTTCGTTGCGGTGTCCGCCCACAAGATGCTCGGTCCGACCGGGATCGGCTTTCTGTGGGGTCGAATGGAACGGCTCGAAGAGATGGAGCCCTTCGAGGGAGGCGGCGAGATGATCGCCGACGTCCAGCTCGAGTCGGCGACGTGGGCGCCGATCCCCTACCGGTTCGAAGCCGGAACCCCGGCCATCATCGAGTCGGTGGGTTTGACTGCAGCGATCGAGTATCTCGAGACGCTCGGCATGGACGCGGTGGCTGCTCATGACGCCGAGCTCACGTCCTACGCACTGAAGCGGCTGGCCGACGTGCCGGGTGTGGAGGTGTACGGGCCGTCGGACCTCTCGCAACGAGGCGGGGTCGTCAGCTTCACCCTGGGTGACGCCCACCCCCACGATCTCGCGACGATTCTCGATTCCGAGGGTGTGTCCGTGCGAGCCGGCCACCACTGTGCCAAGCCCCTGATCAGAGAGCTCGGCGTACCGGCCACCGCACGAGCGAGCTTCTACGTCTACAACACGACCGACGACGTCGACGCGCTGATCGACGGGCTCGCCGTCGCAGCCGACATCTTCAGCCCGACCCGGGTTCTGTGAAAGGCCGACATGTCCCTCGAAGACCTGTACCGCGAAGTCATCATCGATCACTACCGGAGCCCACGAAACCGCACACCGCTCGATCATCCGGATGCGACGGCCGAAGGGGTCAACCCGCTGTGCGGTGACGAGGTCACCGTCGAACTCGAACTCGGCGATGACGGATCCGTCGAGGCCATTTCCGTGCGCGGGCAGGGATGCTCCATCAGCCAGTCCTCCGCCTCGATGATGTCAGACCTCGTCAAAGGCAGGACCCGCGAGGAGATCGACGAGATCGTCGCCAAGTTCCGGGCGATGATGGACCTGGACGGCGACGCCACCGACGTGATCGACCCGGAGCACCCCGGTTCGGTGCTGGGAGACATCGAAGCGCTGTACGGTGTCCGCCAGTTCCCGGTCCGCATCAAATGCGCCAACCTCCCCTGGCCCACCCTCGCCGAGGCCCTCGACGTGGGTCGCGGCGGCAGCACTCGTCGAAAGCCGCAACACGCGCCACGCCTCACATGGCACGCCCCGTTTCCTGAAAGGAGTTCTTGTCGGGAGGAGTGATCGCACCGCGAACGGTTCGACCGACAGCGGCACGAGGGTTCGCCGACTGACAAGAACGACGGTCGAGCGCGCAATACGCGGGCGGCAGCACTCTTCGGAAACCGCAACACGTGACAGCCTCGCGCTGCACGCGGTGTTCCTGAAAGGAGTTCTTGTTGGGAGGGCAGATCGCGCCCGCATGGTCCCCCACCGACGCCGGGTTGGAGTTCGCCGACTGACAAGAACGACGGTCGGGAGCGCAGGTGGTCGGCGGCAGCACTCCTGCGAGACCGTGGACGCGCATCCTGTTCTTGTGGCAGTCCCCGAGTGCGCCCGTTCGCCAATCCCGTGGCGCCAACCAGTGGTATCGCTGCCACAAGAACGCATTCACCCCGGCGAGCGCGCAACC
>CBDTYK010000087.1:0-5853 GCA_965364595.1 uncultured bacterium | reverse complement strand
GAGCACTCGCACTCGAGACCTCGAGGCGATCCGGACCGAGCTGCAGCGGACGCCGGCGGGACCGTCGGTCGCACGCCGTCGCTGGACGCTGGGCGTCGTCGTGGCGTTGATCCTGGCCGGTCCGGCTGCGGCGATCGCCGCTGACGACGCGCTTCCCGGTGATCTCCTCTATCCGATCAAACGGATCGCCGAGCCGATCGTCGAGCTCTTCGACGACGACGTCACCGTCGAGCACCGAATCGAAGAGGTAGAAGGCCTCGTCGACCGTGAGACCGACGATGTCGTGATCCAACAGCGCATCGACATCGCACGGGATGCGCTCGCCGAGACCGATTCGCCTCGGCTGGAGCGCGAACTCGACCGAATCGTCGACCGATGGATCACCGATCGCGCGACCGGGCCGGGCCGCACCAGCGACCTATCACCGACGACGACTCGGCCATTGCGACCCGCTCCGACGACCGATCGGCGCGATCAGGAGCCCGGGCCTGCGCCGATCGACACCCCCGAGTCGACCACGACGACCAGCGACCGACCGTCCGCCACCGAGGCGCCGCCTTCTGACGGAACGACGACCACCGTGCCCGGGGACACCGACGATCGGCCTCCTCCGGACGACCGGCCACGAGACACTCCCTGACGCCTCGGGGATCGGCGGGGGAGATCACCGATTGCCTCGGCGTGGCCCGGACGCCAGGATGATGATCGATGGACACGATCGTCTCGCTCGCCAGGCTCACTCACGACTATGGGAACCACGTCGCGCTCGACGGTCTCGATGTGGACGTGCCCGCCGGCGTGACCGGGCTCGTCGGCGCCAACGGTGCCGGCAAGACGACCATGCTGAGGATCCTGCTCGGCTTGCTCCACCCGACGGCTGGGTCGGTGAGCGTGCTCGGCCACGACGCGCTCACCGACCCGCTGTCGGTGCGGGCCCTCGTCGGGTACATGCCGGAGGGCTCCGCTCTGCCAAAGGACCAGACGGCAGCCGACTTCGTCGCCTACACCGCCCAGATGGCCGGGCTGCCCTCGGGTGATGCCAGACGCCGGGCCTCCGAAACGCTGTTCCTCGTCGGTCTGGAGGAGGAGCGGTTCCGATACCTCGGCGACTTCTCCACGGGCATGGCCCAGCGGGTCAAGCTGGCGCAGGCGATCGTCCACGGGCCCAGACTCATCCTCCTCGACGAACCTGCATCGGGCCTCGACCCGGATGGCCGAGTTCAGATGCTCGAGTTGATCCGGCGACTCGGGTCGTTCGGGATCAACGTGATCGTTTCGTCGCACGTGTTGAGTGACATCGAATCGACGTGCGACTACGTGGTGATGCTCGATGCGGGACGGCTCGTTCGATCTGGGCCCGTTGTCGGGGCGCATGCCACGTCCACGGTGTCGGTCGAGATCATCGGGCCCGCCGACCGGTTCACCAGGGCGCTCTCGGCGGCCGGTGTCGAGTACCTCGTGGACCGCAAGACGTTCGCAGTGACCGCTGACGGTGATGACGTGTTCGACCTGATCCGCGACGCGGCAGTGTCCGCCCGCGTCGGGATCATGCGGCTCGAGCGTCGATCGCTCACGCTCGAAGACGAGTTCCTCGGGAGGACTGATGTCTGACGCCGTCATCTACGACCGGGGGTACCGAAGCTACGACGGGCCGGTCGGCGGACGGTCGACCACGCGGCGGGCGATCGTGGCAGACGGGATCCGCCGGATCCTCGGGCTCCGTCGCAAGACGAGACGGAAGCTGCTGCCGTGGGCGTTGCTGTCGCTGGCGATGCTCATGGCGGGCATCGTCGTCGGCCTCCACTTCGCTGCCGGTTCGATCAGTGCTGCCATCGCAGAAGGCCTCCCGCAATACGCCGAACTGTTCGACCTCTTCTCGCGGCTCGCCCTGCTGTTCATCGCAGTGACGGGCCCGGAGCTGATCGGCCCCGACCGATCCGAGGGAGTGCTCTCGGTGTACTTCTCACGGCCCATGACGGTCGGCGACTATCTCATGGCGAAACTGGCCGCCTTCGTCGCCGTCACGTCATTCATCTACCTCGTACCTCAGATCGCGCTGCATCTGGGTCTCGCCAGCCTGAGCGCAGATGGGTTCCTCGCCTATCTGGGAGGCAATCTCGACGTGCTCTGGAAGATCGCCGCCGTCTCGCTGGCGTTCATCGCCGTGCATGGCGGCGTGCTTGCCGTCATCACCTCCCACATCGATCGAACCGGCTTTGCGGCTGCAGCGTTCCTCGGGACGATCATCGCCGGACGCAACCTCGCCGAAGTGATCGCCGAGGCCTCGTTCCCCGCAGCACGCTGGTTCTCGTTGCTCGCGCTGGACGACCATCCCCGCTACGTCCGGGACTGGCTGTTCGACAGCGATGTCGGCGGGGTCTACGCCCCCGAAGCCGCAGGGTTCGGCCCCTGGGTGTCGGTCGCCGTGATCGCCATCGTCGGTGTCGGCGGGGCGGTCTGGATGTTGCAGCGATACCGGAGGCTCGCATGAGCAGACCGGTCGAAGTCACAGAACTGAGCAAGTGGTTCGGTCAGAAGGTCGCCGTGTCCGAAGTGAGCGTCGGGTTCGACGCCGGTGTCACCGGCATCCTCGGCCCGAACGGCGCCGGCAAGACCACGTTGCTTCGCCTCATCACCGGGCTGCAGGTTCCGTCTCAGGGCACGGTTCGGGTGCTGGGAGTGGACCCCCGCAAGGATCCGGGCGTCTACTCGAAGATCAGCCTCGTGCCCGAGGACGAGGCCGTGTATCCCACCCTCACCTGCCGCGAGTTCGTCGAACTGAACGCATCGCTGGCAGGGATCACCAGGCGGTCCGCCGTCGATGACGTGCTCGAGCAGGTGGCGTTGACCGGCGACGCGAGCCGGCGGCTCGGTGAGTTCTCGAAGGGAATGCGCCAGCGTGCCAAGGTGGCCGGCGCCCTCGTGTCTGACCCAGAGGTGATCGTGCTGGATGAGCCGTTGAACGGTGCGGACCCGGTCCAGCGAGCCCACCTGATCGAGATCTTCCTCGAACTCGGGCGAAGCGGGAGGACGGTGCTCGTCTCGTCGCACGTCCTGGCCGAGGTCGAACGCATGGCCGAACAGCTCGTTGCCATGGTCGACGGCCGGCTCGCCGCGGAGGGAACGGTCGGCTCGCTCCGGGCCGCCATGACCGACCGGCCCCGCATCGTGCGCGTGTCATCGGATCGCCCGAGGGAACTGGCCGCTCGCCTGGTCGGTCACACAGGGGTCGAGAGCGTGACCTTCGCACCCGAAGGCCTCGAGGTATCGACGACCGACGCACCGGGATTCGCCGTCAGACTGCCCGCCGACGCGGCAGCCGTCGGCGCCCGCATCACTCGCGTCGTGCCATCCGACGAGTCGCTGGAGAGCGTCTTTCGCTACCTCGTGGGGTCCCGATGACCAACCTCCGACTCATCAGGCACGTGTTCGGCCAACTTGCCCGCGGCCGACGCCTGCTCGGGCTGACCCTGCTCGCATCGGTGCCCGGACTGGTCGCATGGATCGCCGGGGGTGGCGAGTCGAACGCCGAGAAGCTCGAGCTGTACGACATCATCATCGCGACGGTCTCCGGAGCGACCCTCTCGATTGCAGTCCTCGTTCTCGGAGCAGCGGCGATGCGCGATGAACGGGACTCCGGGACGTTGCCCTTCCTGTATCTCTCTCCAATTCCCCGGTGGCGATTCGCCCTGGCGACGTGGATCGGGGCCTCCGGCGTGGCGATCCTGGTTGCCATCGGCGGCTGGCTGGTCGGCTGGCTGGGACTCGGCATCGGTTCAGGGGACTGGGGATACGCCTGGGCATCACTTCCCGCGTACGTCGCCGGAGCCATCGGCTACACCGCCATCTTCATCCCGGTCGGCTATCTGTTCAGCCGGGCGATCCTGGTGGGATTGGCATACGTGTTCATCTGGGAAGGGATCTTGACGACTCTGATCTCCGGTATCGCAGCGTCCTCGGTGTGGAAGACGGCGCTCTCCATCTTCGCCGATCTCCGGGAACTGCCCCGAGATGCGCTCGACGCGCTGGGGCCGGTCCTGCCCGGAGCTGGAGGCGGGGCGGCAAAGCTCGTGGGTGTCGTCGTCATCTCGCTGGCGATCTTCACGTGGGCGCTCCGGACTCGAGACGCTCTCTGACGTCGACCGGCTCTGCGATACTGGCCGCCCATGGCCAGCACGCTCGAACAAACGGTCGAAGCCGGATCTGCACGTTTCGAGCGGGTCGTGGTTCCGCTCGCCAATCCCGACACGGCGCCGCTGCTCATCGAGGTCGCCAAGTCGCTCACCGACCCTGACGAGGGTCAGGTACTGCTGGTC
The DNA here is from genome assembly GCA_965364595.1 of uncultured bacterium. Taxonomy (GTDB): domain Bacteria; phylum Actinomycetota; class Acidimicrobiia; order Spongiisociales; family ZC4RG35; genus JAHEDH01. Next base: position 1,537 of record CBDTYK010000087.1, on the reverse strand, counting down.
ACCGTCATCACCGGCGACGCCGAAGCCGAATCGTCCGCCGGCGCGATCGAAGCGCTCCGTGAAGTGGTCGAGTCGCAATCCGATGAACGTTTCGAGCTCGAGCTGGACGCCCGTACGGCCCCGGCAATTGCGAGAGGGATCCTCGACTACAGCCGTGAGCAGAGCGCCGACCTGGTGATCCTGGGCGTCGATGTGTCCGATCGTACGGGGTTCGGCCCGATCGACGAGGCCGTGATGGAGACGATCCACTGCGGTGTGCTGGCGGTCCGCCCCGGTACCGAGGCGGATGCGCTTGAACGTGTGATCGTCGGGGTCGACGGCTCGGAGCAATCGGAGACCGCTGCCAGTGTCGCCGTTCTTCTCGGTGAGTCGCTGGAGCTCCCGGTCCATGCGTTTCACGTGCGCGACCGGAACTACTCGCGGACGTTCGCCAGCGCCATGCTCGACAAGTCTCTTGCCGACATCCCGGGAGGCGCCGGAGTCAATCGATCGGTGATCGAGGCATCGGTCCCCGGGCACGGGATCGCGTCGCGATCGACGCCATCGGACGTCGTCGTGCTCGGATCGTCCCAGCACTCCAGGCTGGACAATCTGATGTCGACTCACACCTCGGACATCGTGTTCCGCAGGTCCTCGGCGACGGTGATCGTCGTGTCCCAACGAGCCCGTGAGCGGGGGAGCCTCCTGGCTCGTGCGACCACGAGGATCCGTTCCCTGCGCCCCCATCTCACGCGGCTCGAACGCGACACGGTGGTGTGGAATTCCGCGGCCGCCGCACCGCTCAGCACGGACTTCGTCATCCTGCTCGCCGTCTCGGCGCTGCTCGCATCGTTCGGGCTGTTGCAGAACAGTGCGGCGGTCGTCATCGGTGCGATGCTCGTTGCGCCTCTGCTCGGTCCGCTCGCCGCTGCCTCTGTCGGGTTGGTGACGGCGCGTCTCGGCCTGTCGGCGCGTGCGCTCGTGACGCTCTCGACCGGGACGTTCGCCACGATCGCCACGGCTGCGGCCGCCGGGCTCGTGGTCCCGATCGGCGCCCCGACCTCCGAGATGCTCGCACGCGGCAGCCCATCTCTGATCGACCTCGGCGTCGCCGTTGCGGCTGGAGTCGTCGGGGCGTATGCAACGGCTCGAAAGGACATCCCCGCTGCGCTCGCCGGCGTGGCCATCGCCGCAGCGCTGGTTCCTCCGCTCTGCACGACCGGGCTCGCGATCTCCATCGGCGACGCCGACCTCGCATACGGGTCGTTCCTCCTGTTCATCACCAACATCGTCTCGGTGGTGCTCACCGGCGGGCTCGTGTTGCGATGGATGGGCATGCAACCGAACTCGGATCGCTCCAGCGGTCGCGGGGCGTGGGGCGCCGCGATCGTGGTGCTCATTCTCGCCTTTCTCATGGTCGTCGCCGGGCTCCGCTCGTTTCAGGGAGCGCGGCAGGCTCAGCTCGCCGCAGACGATCTCGTCGACCTGTTCCCGAACGGTGAGGTCGTCGACGTTGCGTCCCGCTCGGGCGATCCGGTGATCGTCACGGCGACGGTCA
>CBDTYK010000086.1:0-5891 GCA_965364595.1 uncultured bacterium | reverse complement strand
CACTCCGACGCCCTCTTCGCCATGAAACACCGCCTGACCGCCCGTCACGGCTGAGGTGCTGTTTGTCCCCCCATCGGGGGGACAGGTCGCCGCCAGGCGGCCAGGGGGGCGTTCGATCCTGTTCCTCACACCCACGCGTGCATCGCCCCAAGCCTTCCTGTCAGTGCGATTGGGACGAGCGGCGAATCCCCCCTGGCGGCCCAAGAGGGCAGCCAGTGCCCCCCAATTGGCGGGACAACGGTGCGTAGGATCGGGAGCATGCCACATGGAATCCAGATCACCTTCGACGCCGCCGATCCACCCGCCCTCGCCGAGTTCTGGGCGCTCGCCCTGGGCTACGTTCTCCAGCCTCCACCGCCCGGCTTCGACAGCTGGGAGGCGTTCGCGAAGGCGAACGACGCAGCCGGCTCCTTGAGCGACTACGGCTCTGTGGTCGACCCTGAAGGGGTTGGGCCGCGTCTGTTCTTTCAGAAGGTCCCCGAGCCGAAGACGGCCAAGAACCGGGTCCATCTCGACGTGCACGCCTCGGGTCCGGACGCAGACCCTGAATTGAGAGAGGCGCACATCCAGCGCCTGGTCGACGCCGGGGCCACCAGGGGAGCTGAGTACGCCGAGTTCGGAGCCACCTGGGTGGTGATGGCCGACCCCGAAGGCAACGAGTTCTGCGTGAGTTGACCCCAGCGCTGATGTAGTACGATGCCGACGTGCCCACAGTTCGGGTGTTCGTCGACGATTTCGTTCAAGGCAACCTCCCTGCCCGCTGCGCCGTGACCGGTGTCCCCACCAACCACTATTTGACGGTGAAGACGAGCACGGCGTCCAATTGGGCTCTGCTGCTGGTCTTCCTCGGTCCGCCCGGCTGGCTTGCGCTGCTCGTCGTCGGGTTTCTCGGCGGCACCGTCGAGGGAGTCCTGCCAATCGACCCGGAGGTGCAGGAGCGCCGGAGGCGGTTCGCCCTACTCGGGTTGGCAGGCGGCGTGTGTGCCGTTGCAGCTTCATTCGTTGCGATCCAGACGAGTTTCCCCGTTTCGGTCGTCGCCTCCCTCGTCGCCTTCACAGGTGTCGCACTTGCAGCCCGGGGTTTGTACGTGGCTTCACGCCTGCCGGCGATTCGACTCGACGGGTCACGTCGCTGGATCACGATCCGAGGAGCACACGCCGACTTCGCCGAGGCTGTCGACCGGCTACGCACTGACGGCCTGCTCCGCTCCGGCGTGTGAATCTCAATACGCGTTGAGCGAGGGCTTCTCGGTCGCTTGCTAGAGTACGTCTTCGAACCTTTAAGACCGGTCCAGAGAGGCCGGAAAGGAGCAACACGATGTGTACCGCACGCTGCGGTCACGCCTGGGCGTACCGATGCCACAGGTGATGACCTCCGACGATCTCGATCGGGCCATCCGCCGCATCAGCCACGAAATCGTCGAACGCCACCACGGCACCGACGGCATCGTCTTGGTCGGCATCCACTCTCGAGGCGTCCCGCTCGCAGAACAGATCGCCTCCGACATCGAGTCCTTCGAAAAGGTCAAGGTCCCGGTCGGCGAGCTCGACATCGGCCTCTACCGGGACGACCTCGCCAGCCGACCCACCACGCGACTGGGACGCACCCTGATCCCTATCGACCTCTCCGGCGAAACAGTCGTCCTCGTCGACGACGTGTTGTACACCGGACGCACGATCCGCGCAGCGCTCGATGCCGTACTCGACCTCGGCCGGCCACGGCGAATCGAACTCGCCGTGATCTGCGACCGCGGCCACCGCGAGCTCCCCATCAGGCCTGACTATGTCGGCAAGAACCTCCCGACCTCCGAGCACCAGAAGGTCAAGGTGCGCATCAAGGGCATCGACGCAGAGGCGGGTGTGTGGATCGACGAGGAGGTTCCGACAGATGCGTGATCTGCTCTCCGTCGACGACCTCGACCGGCCTGCAATCGAAGATCTCCTCGACCTCGGAGACGACTTCGTCGAGGTCCTCGGCCGCGACGTCCCGAAGGTTCCGGCGTTGCGCGGCAAGACCATCGGCCTCATGTTCTACGAACCGTCCACGCGGACGCGACTGTCATTCGACCGGGCGGCGAAGGCCCTCTCCGCAGACGTCCTGACGTTCACGCCCGGCGGTTCGTCGGTGTCCAAGGGCGAGTCGCTCAAGGACACCGCACTCACCCTCCAGGCGATGGGCCCGCATCTGATGGTGGTCCGACACAAGGCGACCGGAGCCCCCTGGCGCATCCGCGATTGGACGGGGCTGCCGGTGGTCAACGCCGGAGACGGCGCTCATCAGCACCCGACCCAGGCCCTCCTCGATCTGCTCACGCTCAGGCGTCACTTCGGCAAGGTCGACGGTCTGCGAGTGGCCATCGTGGGTGACATCCGGCACTCACGCGTCGCCAGGTCGCTGGCGGGCTCGCTCCAGACGATGGGAGCCTCCGTGACGCTGGTCGCTCCTTCCACCCTGCTCCCGATCGACGCCCGGAGTTGGGGCGCCGAGTCCGCCGCCGGGATCGATGAGGTCCTCGGCGAGGTCGATGTGGTGTACCTGCTGCGCATCCAGACCGAGCGAGGCGGAGGTGAGGTCTTCCCGTCCGTTGCCGAGTACGTGTCCCGGTTCGGGCTCACCAGGGCACGAGCGGACAGACTCCCCGACGACTCGGTTGTGATGCACCCCGGTCCGATGAATCGCGGCGTCGAGATCGACCCGCAGGTGGCCGACGGCCCCCGGGCCCTCGTCACCAATCAGGTCAGCAACGGCATCGCCGTCCGGATGGCTGTGCTGTTCCGCCTGCTCACATCCGAGGTGCCGGAGTGAAGTACCTCATCACCGGTGTGTCGGTGCTCACGGACTCCAGAATCGAAGACGTCGACGTCGAGTTCGTCGACGGGGCGGTCACCCGCGTCGAGACCGGCATCGACCCCGACGGACACGAGGTCATCGATGCGTCCGATTCCTGGGTGGGGCCCGGCTTCTTCGACCTGCACACCCACCTGCGCGAGCCAGGCCAGGAATGGAAGGAGGACATCGAGTCGGGCATGACCGCAGCGATCGCCGGCGGATTCACTTCTGTCGTTGCCATGCCGAACACCGACCCGGTGATCGACGCCGGCCACCTCGCCCGGCAGATCACCAGGCACGAGCCCATTCGCGTGATTCCGAGCGGTGCGATCAGCCTGGGCCAGCAAGGGGCCCACCTCGCACACCTCGACGATCTGTGGGCCGCCGGGGTTCGGCTCTTCACCGACGACGGCCACACAGTCGCCGACGCCGGTCTGCTCAGGCGGGCGATGGAGTACATCGCTCAACTCGGCGGCCTGGTGGCCCAACATGCAGAGGATCCGGGCCTGTGCCGAGACGGACACATGCACGAGGGTTCCGTCTCGTCCCGACTCGGCATCACAGGGCTCCCGTCGGCGGGCGAAGAGGTCATCATCGCTCGTGACCTGAAGCTGGTGGAGCTGACGGGATGTCGCTACCACGTTCAGCACGCATCGACGGCCGGCACCGTCGAGTTGATCCGCTCGGCCAAGCGGGCGGGCCTGCCCGTGACGGCGGAGGTCACACCCCACCACCTCATGCTCGATCATCGGGAGGTCGAGAGCATGGATCCCGTCTACAAGATGTATCCGCCGCTCAGGAGCCCCGACGATGTCGATGCGCTGCGCGCAGGCCTGGTCGACGGAACCATCGACGCCATCGGCACCGACCACGCCCCCCATGCCGCCTTCGAGAAGGACGTGACCTTCGAGGAGGCTCCACGAGGTGTTGTCGGGCTCGAAACCGCAGCGTCGGTCGTTCGGGCCGCCGTCGATCTCGATCAGGATGCGTTCTTCGAGCGAATGGCGATCGCTCCGGCGAGGGTCCTCGGCGAGACTGCCGGACCCCTCACCGTCGGCTCGTCGGACCTCGTCGTGTTCGACCCGGGAGAGGAGTGGACGTTCGACCGGCCCCGCTCGAAGTCAGCCAACTCGCCGTGGCTCGGACGGGCGCTGACAGGCAAGGTCACACACGTGTTCACACGGTCGGGACTCGTCTCGCCCACCGGAGAAGGAGACTCATGACAGCGAAGCTCGAACCAACCCTCGGCATCGACCGGGCGCCGGAGGGCCTGCTCGTCACGGCCGACGGCGCTGTCTTCAGGGGTCGGTCGGTCGGATCCGAAGGGATCACGACCGGTGAGGTCGTGTTCAACACATCGATGACCGGATATCAGGAGATCCTCACCGATCCCTCCTATGCGGGTCAGGTGGTTGTGATGACCGCGCCGCACATCGGCAACTACGGCGTGTCGACGCTGGACGAGCAAGCGGAACGTCCGATGGCGGCAGGGTTCGTCATGCGATCCATCTCCCGCCGTCACTCGAACTGGCGGTCGGAGGGATCGCTCGCGCAGTATCTGGCGCGACACGACGTGGTGGCGCTGAGCGACATCGACACGCGCCGTCTGACACGACACATCCGTGAGCGGGGGGCCATGCCGATCGCCATGGGAGCAGGAGTCTCCGAGAGGGAGCTGATGGATGCAGCCGAGTCGGCACCATCGATGGAAGGTCTCGACTTGGCGTCCGGGGTGTCGACGAAAGAGCCATACCATCGGTCCGCCGAAGGCGAGAGTCGCGGTCTGATCGTTGCGATCGATCTGGGGATGAAACGTGACATCACCGACAATCTCACGACCCGCGGCTTCGACGTCGAAGTGGTTCCCTCCAACACGTCCGCAGCGTCGATTCTCGGGCAGTCACCTGTCGGTGTCTTCGTGTCCAACGGACCCGGCGACCCCGAGCCTCTCGATTCGACGGCCACGACGCTCCGCAGCCTCCTCGGGGAGGTGCCGGTGTTCGGGATCTGCCTCGGCCATCAGGTGCTCGGGCTTGCGCTCGGGATGACCACCTACAAGCTTCCGTTCGGCCACCACGGCGGCAACCATCCGGTCAAACGACTTCGCGATGGACGGATCGAGATCACCGCACAGAATCACGGCTTCGCCGTGGACCCGTGGTCGCGAGCCGACGGGTCTCCGCCTCCTCGGGGGAGGCTGGTCGCCGACGACCTGCTGCCACCGATGATCGACTCGGACTTCGGACCGGTCAGGCCCAGCCACCAGAACCTCAACGACGGGACACTCGAAGGGATGCACTGTGTCGACGTGCCCGCATTCAGCGTCCAGTACCACCCCGAAGCCGCGCCCGGGCCCAACGACGCCGATTACCTGTTCGACGACTTCGCTGCCCTGATCGAAGGAAGCCGCTGATGCCGAAGCGCACCGACATCGAATCGATCCTCCTGATCGGGTCCGGTCCCATCGTCATCGGCCAGGCGTGCGAATTCGACTACTCCGGAACCCAGGCCGCCAAGGTGCTCCGGGCCGAGGGCTACCGGGTCATCCTGTTGAACTCGAACCCCGCCACGATCATGACCGATCCCGAGTTCGCCGATGCCACCTACATCGAGCCGATCACGCCCGAGATCGTCGAGAAAATCATCGCCAAGGAACGGCCCGACGCGGTGCTGCCGACAATGGGCGGGCAGACTGCGCTCAACTGCGCGCTGGAGTTGCACCGCCGCGGGGGGTTCGACCGCCACGACGTGGAGCTCATCGGTGCCGGCCTCGACGCGATCGCCCGCGCCGAGGACCGTGGCCTCTTCAAGGAGACGATGGAGGCCGCCGGGCTGGAATGCCCGAGAGCGGGATACGCCCGGTCGATGGCCGAGGCACTGCGGATCGCAGACGACATCGGCTTCCCGGTGATGATCCGCCCCTCGTTCATCCTCGGCGGAGGCGGCACCGGCATCGCCGCCGACCGGGACGAGTTCATCGAGAAAGCCAGGTATGGGCTCACGTATTCGCCGGTCGGTGAGATCCTGGTCGAGGAATCGGTCGAGGGCTGGAAGGAGTATG
>CBDTYK010000085.1:0-5910 GCA_965364595.1 uncultured bacterium | reverse complement strand
CGCCGGGATGTACCCCCATGGCGATGCCGAACACGGCGACGAGGCCCACCACGAGGGTGATCATGGCGGTGCGGCTGATCGAGCCGCGCCGCTGTGCTCGAACGACGAGCGGAATGCCCAGGAGTCCCACGAGGCGCCAATGCCAGATGTGAGTGGCGTCCCAGGTCATGTTCGTGCCCCAGAACATCCGTCCATAGTTCTCGAGGCCGATGAACGTCCGGTCGCTGATGTCCAGGAAGTCCCAGTCGTAGAAGCCCATGATCACGGCCTGCACGACCGGATACAGGAGGAACAGCAGATAGATGACGAGGAATGGGACAAGGAATGCCCAGGCCGAGAACGTGTCCGAGGTCATCCAACGCCGGAACCCCGATTGAGTCACCTCAGGGGTGTTCCGATCGACGGCGATCGCCATCGCCTCTCCTCCTCCGGTCGACGACCAGCCGAGCATACGGCGTGACTCGCGCCGCTGTCAACTGCTTGCGCTTGGTTGCGTAAACGCAAGCTGAGAGAGGGCGCCACGACCTCCACCTGGAAGATTGTGCCTATCCAACCTGTTCGGATTTGGGTATGGTGCAGTCCGGCCAAACGCAGCCATTCGCAATCTTCACGTCTGAGAGAGGAGGGCCAGTGGATGAACCCGTTCCCGGAGCGATCCGGCGCGACCGCATTGCGCGCCTGATCCAGGAGCGTGGCTTCGTCCGGGTGGCCGAGCTGAGCCGCATCTTCCGGACCTCGCCGGTGACGATCCGCACCGACCTCGATGAGCTCGAATCCCTCGACTTCGTCCGACGCGTTCACGGCGGAGCCGTCTCCACGTCGGGCGGCACGGCGACAGAGACGGCCTCGACCGGGGGGCCCAAAGCGAAGGCAAAAGCCGCGATCGGTGCGGTGGCCGCATCTCTTGTCGAATCAGGCCAGACGGTCGTGCTCGCAGGGGGCACCACCACGCAGGCAGTCGGGCGTGCACTCGCTCAGCGCGAAGACCTGACCGGCGTCACCGTGGTCACGAACGGGCTCCACATCGCACTCGAACTCCAACCGGCCATTCCGCGCTTCACCCTCATGGTCACCGGAGGGACACTCCGGCGCGACACGCCATCACTGGTCGATCCACTCGCCGATCTGCTCCTCCAGGACATCACCGCCGACATCGCCATCGTGGGATGCAAGGGCATCGGTCCGACCTCGGGCGTCACCGACGACCACTTCCCGGGCGTCTCTATCGCTCGGAGACTCCTCCAGACGGGGCAGCAACGAGTGATCGTGGCGGATGCCACGAAAGTCGGCGCAGCGTCGGTGGCCAGGTTCTGGGATGCAGAAGACGTCGACATGTTGATCACCGAACGCTCGGCCGACGTCGAGATCCTGGATCAATTGGCGAATCTCGGTGTGAAGGTGCAGACGGTGCAGTGACCCAGCGGGCAGAGATCGCGCTCTGCGAGCACATCCTGGGATCATGCCTCGTGGCTCGCCGTTGCGTGGGCGGTCAGAGCCTGCCGGCGGAGATGATCCGGTCGAGGAACTCGCGAGTCCGCTGCTGTGAGGGCCGGCCGAAGATCCGCTCCGGTGGTCCCTGTTCCAGGATCCGCCCTTGGTCGAGGAAACACACGGTGTCCGCTATGTCCCGGGCGAAGCCCATCTCGTGGGTGGCGATCAGCATGGTCATGCCCTCGTCCTTCAGCTCTCGGATGACGCCGAGCACCTCGGCCACCAGCTCCGGATCGAGTGCGCTCGTGACCTCGTCCAGGAGCATCAGCTCAGGCCCACCGGCGAGCGCCCGGACGATCGCCACACGCTGCTGCTGACCGCCGGAGAGACGGTCGGGGTAGTCGTCTGCCTTGTCGGCCAGCCCGAAGCGGCCCAACAGCTCCAGGGCTCGGTCACGCGCATCGGAGGGGTCGATCCCGAGTACCCGTCTCGGACCGAGTGTCACGTTATCGACCACCGACATGTGCGGAAACAGGTTGAACGACTGGAACACGATGCCCATACGCTGACGTACCACGTCTGGGTTCACGTGCTCGGCAGTGATGTCGTCGCCATCGAGAAGGATTCGGCCCCCCTCGAGGGGCAGCAGCAGATCGACGCACTTCAGCAGCGTCGACTTGCCCGAGCCGGACGAGCCGATCAAGCACACCACATCGTGATCGGAGACGGCGAGATCGACCTCGTTCAGCACCACGACATCGCCGTAGGCCTTCGTGACCCGCTCGAGCTCGACCTTGTTGCTCATGCCTCACCCCCGTCGGTCACGACTGACCTGCTCGACGTTCGCGGTCCCGCTCGGTGTACCAGTCGGCGAATCGAGCGACCGGGACGCTGATCAGCAGGAACAGCACCGCCGTGATGACGTACGGCGTGTAGTTGAAGGACCGCGCCGTGATGATCTGCGCTTCTCGCACGGCCTCCCGCACACCCAGGATGTAGACCAGCGCGACGTCCTTCTGGAGACTGACGAGGCCGTTGAGCAGCGCAGGAATCACGTTCCTCACCGCTTGGGGGATCACCACGTGGCGGAGCGTCTGGGTCTGAGTGAGACCGATGGACCGGGCAGACATCACCTGGGAGGGGTGAACCGACTCGATGCCCGAGCGGTAGACCTCGGCGGTGTAGGCGCTGTAGCTGATGATGAGGGCGACGACCCCCCAGAAGAGCGGTGAGTTCGGCACGCCCGTCAGGCGCAGTGCGGGAAGCCCGAAACCGAGCAGCAGGATCAGCAGGATGATGGGGATACCGCGTATCAGGTCGATGAATGCGATGACCAGCATCCGGATTGGGAAGAATGCGGGCCCGCGCAGCGCACGGATCGCCGCCAGGAGCAGCGCAAAGGCGAGGATGGCGATCTCGGCGACGACGAACATCTGGATGTCGAGCCAGAACCCGGAGACGACGATCGGCCAGGCGTCGACGAACACCTCGCCGTTGAAGAACTGGTTGCGAAACGCCGGCCATGCTTCGGAATTGACCACCACCACGGCGAACGCACCGAAGAAGACCAGCGTCGAGACGAAGGCGATGATGGCCGAGCGCGCCCCGCGCTCGGTCGAGCGTTTGAGGGAGGGAACGGCGGAAGGAGGCCGGGACCGATCGAGATCCATCGTGCCTCCTGCCGCCGTCCCGCTCGTTCAGCGTGAGATGGTGGGAATGTCGCCGCCCTGAGCGAGCCACTCCTGCTCGATATCGGCGAGCGTTCCGGCATCCCTGAGGCTGGCGAGCGCCTCGTTGACGCACTGCACGAGTGTCGAGCCTTCTTCGAACAGGAAACCCAGCTCTTCGGGTTGATCGCCCACTTCCTCGAGTTGTCCGAGGATGACCGACCCCTCGATCTCGACCGCCGTCACGAAGTAGGCGGTGGGCAGGTCGAAGACCAGCGCGTCGACCTGATCGGCGTCGAGCGCAGCTTTGGCATCGGCATTCGTGTCGTACACGGCTGCCGGCTGTTCGGGTTCGATGATGTTCTCGATGTAGTCCAGGCTGGTCGTGCCGATCTGGGCTCCGATCCTCAGTGCCTGGAGGTCGGCGACCGATGTCGCACCGACTGCTGCCGAGTCCGCATAGCCGACGATCGCCTGGCGCAACGCGTAGTAGCCGTCGGAGAAGTCGACGACCTGATCGCGCTCTTCGGTGATCGTGTACTGCTGGACGTTGAAGTCGTAGTCCTTCTCGCCGGCGACGATCGCCTCGGTGAACCCGGTACGCACCCATTCGACCTGGCCGGGTTCGAATCCGAGTTCCTCGGCCACTGCGTAGACCACCGCAGACTCGAAGCCCTGGCCGTTCGAGGGGTCGTCGTCGATCATCCAGGGCGGGAACACCGGTTCGCCGGTCGCAACGGTGAGCGTGTCGTCGGCCTTCAGATCGAGCGTCGAGATGTCGCCGAGCTCGCAGTCCGCTGATCCTCCGTCACCTGCGCCATCGTCGGTGCCACAGGCCACCGCGAGCAACGCGACGGCGAGGAGAAGAGAGAGACGTTTCACTGCTGGATCCTCCGATTCGAGATGGCGCGAAGGCTAGCCCACGTGGCGGATGGGTCGATCGGGTACGGTGCTCAGATGCCCCATCCGCTACTGGAGATCCTCCACGATGCGGCCCACGGCCGCTTCCCACCGCCCGACGGTGGTGTCACCTTCCTTCCGGTCCACCGGCCCGGAGTCGAGGCGATTGTCGCGTTCACCGGTCATGCGTTCGTGATGTCGGAGCTGGGGCCCGGCGACTTCACCGATCTGGAGCTCGACGGTTTTGGGCTCGCCCAGCGCCCCGAGGCCCAGCTACGGGTCGCCCGCGGTGGACGCATCGGCGTCATCGACGCCACGATGGTGTGGCTGCCACGATCGCTCGCTTCGGACGGCATCGCCGACCTATCGGAAACCGACGCGTTCGACGATCACCCGAGGGTGCGACACGCCCGATCGATCAGGAGCGATGTCCGCGTGTTCGCCGGTGACGACGGACTGATCACACTGTCGATCGGACTCGCCGGCCGCCAGGAGATGGGAGTGGCAGCGTTCGAGCCCGGGCGGGGGAGCGGGCGGCGGCTGATCCGCGCCGCTCAATCGATCGCAAGTTCGCGGTTTCCCCTGTTCGCCGCCGTTGCACCCGGGAACGCCCGCTCCTTCAGAGCGTTTCAGGCAGAGGGTTTCTCAGTGGTCGCCTCGGAGGTCGTGATCGAAGTCGAGGGGTGAGCTGCCGGCAGGGTCAGCGTGAACTCCGTGACACCGTCGACCCGTTGGTATCGGAGGTCACCATGCATCAGCGTGGCGAGCACCCGCGAGCTCGACAGGCCGAGCCCCGTCGACTCCACGTGATCTGAGAACCCGGCCAGGCCGAACGGTTCGAACAGTCGATCCACCAGCTCGGCCGGGATCCCGCCGCCCCGGTCGCGCAACACGACGGCGATGTGGCCGCCGACTCTCGAAACGACGAAATCGAACGGTGCGGCACCATGACGTTCGGCGTTGGACGACAGATTCTGGAGGATCTGACGGAAACGACGCCGATCGGCCCAGACCATCCGGTCGGAGCCCGCGGCGACTCCGGCCCCGATCCGCTGCGCGGCGGCCGCGATGTCCTCGAGGACGTCGAACCTCTCAGGGTGGATCGCGAACTTGCCGGAGTTGCGGAGTGCCGTGACGCTCAGGTCCTCGATCACGTCCGTCGCCACCTGAGCCTCGGTGGCGATCAGTGAAGCGAGCTCACGCTGCTCCGCTCCGAGCCCCGGGTCCTCCGCGAGGGTGAGTGAGAGCCCGATCACACCGGTCAAGGGGTTCTTGATGTCGTGTGCGACCGACGCCACGAATCGATCGCGGTCGTGGTGCATTCGCTCGAGGTCCCCCCGCAGGTCCGACGCCCAGCCCACGTAGAGGGCGAGCAACGGCACCGAGCACAGGGCGAACAGGCCCTCCGCCCCGGCGAACATGTCCCATCCGGGTTCGTGGTCGACTGCGAGGTACAACGCCACCTGGAGGGGAAAGAACGCGATTGCGATCCACTTGGCGCCTCGGCCGCCGAGCAGGTGTGCGGTGATGACTGCAGGGAGCAGCGCCACTGCGGCGTACATGTCACCGATGATCGAGGCGTGCCCGAGCGGCCAGGTGGCGACGTAGGCGAGCCAGGCGATCGTGACGATCGTCGCAGTGCGGCGAGTGGATATCGGCTTCGAGCTCATCACATCAGTCATCGGCGGGTTTCCCCCTCTCCTGGATCATGTTTGCCCGAGTGCCGAGAGGAAGTGTGATCGGACCTCGGCGACCAGATCGGTCACGTCCTCGGGACCGAGCCCTTCGGTGGCGATTGCCGGCAGGACGTCGACTCGCACCGTCGCCGGTCGCATCACCAGCGTCCCCCGCGGCTGCACGTCCAACGAGTTGTGGATCACGATCGGAACGATCGGCGCCTGGGCCGCCACCG
>CBDTYK010000084.1:0-5911 GCA_965364595.1 uncultured bacterium | reverse complement strand
ATTGAAGCCACTCGGGGGTGAGAAAGGGATCATCCTCGACATGTGTTGTCATGGACTCACCGGTGCCTCGCAGGTCTGTCCATGGTGAGAGACAGACCGCCGCGGCGGGAAGCGGCAGCCACAGCTCCGACTGCAGGTCGGGGAGGCTGACCGCCGGAACGGTGACCGAGCCCACTCCGAGTCCCACCGTCGTGGCACCCATCAGCCCCCCGCCCGTGTATCCGAAGTCGGTGATCGCCCCGCTGTCGTCGACGTCGATGTACGCCCGCAGTTCGTTTGCGAAGCGGAAGCCATCCGTCGCCCGCAGTCCTTCGAGCGTGACGTGCATGTCGTCGCCGAGATGGTCTGGTGGAGGAGGATCATGGTGCGCCAGCTTCATCTTCGTGGCGGCTTTGCCCATGCCCTCCAGCAGGTCCGACGGGATCCACGAGACGGCGGCGATTGTGCGTTCGATTCGCATCGATGTTCTCCTCCTCCTCGAGCGCTCTACGCGGGCGACCCTGCACCGATCTGCTGCATCATCGCCCCGGTGTCCATCACGCCCCAGTGGGCGATGCACTTGTCACCGCGGAACTGCATGATGTCGATGGTGTCGACCTCGATCTGATTCCCGCTGGCCGGCACTCCCATGAACTCGCCCTCGTGGGTTCCCAGCATCTTGAGACGGGTCACGACCTTGTCGCCGTCCTGCAGCATCTCGAGGACATCCATGCGGAAGTCGGGGAATGCTGCGTGCATCATCTTGAACATCTGCCGTGGAGTGTCACGCGTTGCGCCCAAACCCGGAACGGCCTCGTGCTCCACGAAGTCATCCGCCATGTACTTCTCGATGGCGGCATCGACGTCACTCCCCGCTCGTACGTCGTCGTACATCCCCTGCGCCACTGCCTTGAGATCGGTCATCGCCCGCTCCTCTCGTTGTCAGCCCGTGCTTTCGAGCTTCGGTCGATGCATCCCACTGTGAGGGAGTCGCTCAAGTGACACCAGTGTGATGCCCCTTCGATCCATGGGTGCTGGCACCACCATGGGTTTGCGCGTCTCCACACTGTGATTCGCAACCAAGAACGGCCATGCTGGCGACACAGTCAATCGTCACCCAGGGGTCCGACATGCCGATCACCGTGTTTCTCGCCGATGACAACCTCATTGTGCGAGAGGGCGTCAAAGCGTTGCTCGAGCTCGAGGACGACTTCGACGTGGTCGGCCAGGGCGCCGACTACGACGAGCTCGTCGCCGGAGCCGAAGCCACCGGGGCGCAGGTGGTGGTCACCGACATCCGGATGCCGCCGAACTTCTCCCGCGAGGGAATCGAGGCCGCCAAGGAGGTACGGAAACGACATCCGGGCACCGGCATCGTCATCCTGTCCCAGTTCGACGACCCCGACTATGCCGTGTCGTTGCTGTCGGAGGGTGCCGCCGGGTACGCCTATCTGCTGAAGGACCGAGTGGGAGAAGGAGACCAGCTGGCCAGGGCGGTGCGCGAGGTCGCGGCCGGCGGGTCACTGCTCGATTCCCAGATCGTCGAGGGGCTGGTGAACCCGGTCCGGGCCGACGGCTCTCTGTCCGGCAGCTCGGCCATCGAGGCTCTGTTCAGCAAGCTCGCCGAAGGGCTCGCAGCCGGGCGTTCGGACAGTCTCGATCGGCTCAAGATGCTCCAACAGGCCATCGTCGACGGCAAGGAGCAGGGCGAAGCACTCGGCCGACTCCTCCCCGGCGGGGTAGCGGCGCAGATCATCCGGGAGGGTCGACGGCCCGGCGAGACCGAGGAGCTGATCGTGACCGTGTTGATGTCGGACATCCGCGGCTACACGACCATCGCCGAACATGCCGAGCCGAGCGTGCTGGCCGGTCAGCTCCACCAGCACCGGGCGGCGATGAACCGAGCGATCCTGGGGGAGTCCGGCACGGTCATGCAGTTCGTCGGCGATGCAGTCATGGCAGTGTTCGGAGCGCCGGTTGCCCAAGCGGACCATGCCGAGCGGGCCGTCGCAGCAGCGATCGCCATGCACGACGCACAGTCCGAGCTCAACGAGCGATGGGAAGCGGACGGTCTCAGCCCCTTCGGTCTCGGCATCGGGCTCTCGACCGGCTTGGTGGCGGCGGCGCTGCTCGGCTCCGAGGAGCGCCTGGAGTATTCGGTGGTCGGCGACACCGTCAACCTCACCCAACGGCTCCAGCAGTGGGCCGAGCCCGGCGAGACGGTTCTCAGCGAGCCGACCTGGGAGGCGATCGAGCGCAGACCGGAGGCCGACGCACTCGAGCCCGCGATGGTCAAGGGCCGGGACACCGCCGTCGGCGCGTACCGATTCCCACCGAGGCAACCATGACGCCAACGGACGGTCGGCTCACCGGTCTACGGACTCGGCAGAGACGTCTTCTCCGTGCCGGCGTGGCCGTCTACCTCGCTTCGGTCGTGGTCTCCCTGGTCCTGTCACGGAGCTACGAGATGGCCACCCTCACCGCATTCGGTACCTTCGTCTTGGTCGGTGGGCTGATCGTGGTGCGCCGGGAGAATCGGTTGGGGCTCATGCTCGTGGCATACGGCTCGCTGTGGGCCCTGTCGACGGCGCTGGGCGTCATGGCTGACGCCCTCGACGAGGCGGGACGTCTCGATGCCGCCGCCTGGATGACCCTCGTCGCCGTCGTACCGGTCGCTCCTACGTTCTGGCTGCTCGCCGCCATCTGGTTGGTCTTCCCTGATGGTCGGCCCGCCACGGAGACAGACCGGAGGCTCCTCCGGGCAAGCGGGGCACTCGCAGCCGTGGTGACGGTCGCCACCGTCTTCGCCACCCCCCAACTCTTGCCCGAGACCCAGGCGTACCCGCACCCCTTCGTCCCGGCCGAGATCGCTCAACCCCTCTACGACGTCGTCGGGATCTTGACCTTCCTGTTCTTCGCGTTCGGATACTTCGTCGCAGTGAGGCTGGTTCTCAGGCTGCGTCACGGCGATCCGATCGAGCGCCGCCAGGTGGGCTGGATCGCCACAGCCGTGGTCCTCAACCTGACGATTCTCCTCGGCAACGTGTCCATCGCTCCGCTCGGCACCGAAGATCGAGCGTTCCTGCTGATCGATGCGGTTGCCATCGTGTTGATACCGCTCGGGATCAGCGTGGCGATCTTCCGATACCGCCTCTATGTCATCGACGTCATCGTGTCCAAGTCGGTCACCTATTTCGGGTTGGCGGCGGCCATCGCAGGGTTGTATGCAGCGGTCGTGGTGTTGCCGTTGCTCGTGATCGGGAGGTCCGATGCCGAAGGACCAGGTCTGGTGCTTCCGATCGTTGCGACTGCAGTGGTGGCGGTCGTGTTCGAGCCGATCCGAACCCGGATGCAACGCTGGGCAAACCGCCTCGTCTACGGAAACCGCGTGTCGCCGTATGAAGTGCTCTCACAGGTCACCTCACGGCTGGCGGAGTCATCGATCGGCAACGGCACCGATGACCTCGCCCGCCTGTTGGTCGAAGGGACGGGGGCAGAACAGGCGATCGTGTGGTTGAAGGTCGATGACGTGTTGCGGCCCGAAGGGGTGTTCTCGCACGATGCGCCCGGAGGGATCGAGCCGATTCCTGCCGGTGATCTCGTCGATGATCACCTCACCGAGTCGCAGGAGGTGGTTCATCGAGGTGATGTGATCGGTGCATTGAGCCTCACCAAGGCACCCAACGATCCGATCACACCCGAGGACAGGGAGTTGCTCTCCGACGTCGCGGCCGGGGCCGGTTTGCTGTTGCGGAACATCGGTCTGAATCGTGAGCTCGAGGAGCGAGCAGCGGAGGTCAGGGAATCGCGGCGTCGCCTGATCGCTGCACAGGATGCGGAGCGTCATCGGCTGGAGCGTGATCTTCATGACGGTGCGCAGCAGCAGGTGGTGGCGTTGAAGGTGAAGTTGGGGATCGCCAAGACCATCGCCCAGCGCGAGGAAGCCGACGAGATCGCGACTCGAGTGGCAGCTCTGGCAGAGGAGACCCAGCAGGCGGTCGATGCGCTGCGGGCGGTGGCTCACGGGATCTACCCGCCATTGTTGGAGGCCGAGGGTCTGGAGTCTGCGCTACGGGCCGTCGAGCGTACGTCTCACATCCCACTGGCGGTCGACATCGATGGGATCACCAGCACCGGCGACAGGGTCCCGGTCATGCGAGTTGACGATGCTGGTCTATGTGCAGGGTGCGTCAGGTCTCGACGTGACCGTCGTGTCCGACCGAGTCGACGCCGCCGGTGGGACCCTGTCGATCGACGAGACCGACGACGCGACCGCACTCACGGCACGATTCCCCATTTCGGACTCGACCGCCATGGCGTCATCGCCTTCGGGCCTCGTCTCGGAGCCATCATGACCGCACCGATCCAGACAAGGGCAAGGTTCCAACTGCTGGTCGCAGTGGTCGTGTATCTCGCCGCAGCCGCCACGATCGTTCTCTTGGGGGCACCACTCGACCTTGGACAGGCCGTCGCCAACGGCGCTTTCATGGCGATCGGAGCGCTGATCGTCGTGCGAAAGCCCGGCAACGTCGTTGGCTTGCTGCTCGTGGTGTTCGGGGTGCTGTGGAATGCGATCCACGCTGCAGATGTGACGGCAGCCTGGTACGCCGAGAGGGGTGACATCGAACTCGCCAGCTGGATCACGTTCGCCTTCGGCCCGCTCGTCCCGTTCGGTGTTTGGATCCAGGTACCGATGATCCTTCTCTTCCCATACGGGCGGGTTGCATCGGCCTGGGACCGCAGGTTCCTCTGGGGCACCGGGCTCTACACGTCGCTGGTGGCGCTGTTCTCATTGGTTGCGCGCCCCGCCTCGCTGACGGATCCAACGGAGTCGGGCTATCCCCATCCGTTTCTCGACGCCGAGTTCGCCGACCCGCTGGGGAGCGTCCTGGAACCGTTGACGGTTGGTCCACTCTTTCTGGCCTTCCTCGTGGCAGCGATCCGATTGATCATGAGAGGTCGCCGAAGTGACGGCGTCGAGCGACGCCAGATCGGCTGGGTTGGATTTGCATTCGGTGTGTACTTCGTCCTCGGCATCTCCAACGGCATCTTCGACCCGCTCGGTGCGTACGAGAGCGGCTTCTCCTTCTTCGACGCGGTGGTGGTGCTGGTGATCCCGATTGCGATCGCGATCGCCATCTTCCGCTTTCGGTTGTACGAGATCGATCGCATCCTCTCCCGGTCGGTGACCTTCGGAGGCCTGGCGTTGTTCATCGGCGGCGTCTACATCGCCATCGTGGTCGGGGTTGGCCAGGCGTTCGGCGGTGACGCCGGGTTCGGGTTGTCGATCTTGGCGACGGTGTTGGTTGCGTTGGCCTTTCAGCCGGTGCGTCGGCGGGTGGAGCATTGGGCGAATCGTCTCGTCTACGGGGAGCGGGCAACGCCGCACGAGATCCTGGTTCGGTTCTCGCATCGATCGTCGGAATTGTCGGATGAGGAGTTGTTGGACCGTATCCCTCAGTTGATGGTGGACGGGACGGGGGCGAGATCGGCGGTGTTGTGGACCCGAGCGGGGCAGGGGTTCGAGTCGGCGGCTGCCTGGCCGGCCGATGCCGAGCAGCGCCGGCTCGACGGCGCCGGCGGGTTCGTGGACCCGGAGGCGGATTGGTCTCTGCCGGTGTTCCACGATGGCGAGTTGCTTGGTGGGTTGTCGTTGGTGAAGGAGGAGGGTGAAGTGGTGGCCCCTGCCGAGGAGGCCTTGTTGTCCAACCTGGCGTCGGGGCTGGGCCTGGCGTTGCGGAACGCCCGTCTCACAGCTCAACTGCGCCGGCAGGTCGCTGAGCTGGAGGCATCGAGGGAACGGGTTCTGGCCGCGGCGGACGCGGCCCGTCGGGAATTGGAGCACACGCTCGACAGTGGACCTCAGCAGCAGTTGGTGGCTTTGAAGGTGAAGTTGGGTCCGACCCGGAAGCTGGCCGAGAAGTTGGGGGCG
>CBDTYK010000083.1:0-6007 GCA_965364595.1 uncultured bacterium | reverse complement strand
GGATCCCGGTCGCTGATGACCGGGAAGACCATCGTGTTGAGGTCGAATGCCTCCAGGACGGGCGCTGCGGCCTCGGTTTCCTGGGCTTCAGCAGGCACCGCACCGAAGGTGGCGAAGGTGACTGCAATCGCCATCAGGACCCTGATGGCACGGTTGACCGTGTGCTCCCCCGAACATGACATGAAGTATCCCTCGGCATGTTGCTGTCAAAACTGAAGACGGTTCAGTATGCAACGTGTTACGCAACAGAGGAAACTCGGGTCGGGCGCACCCACTCACACGTCGATGTCGAACAGGTTCACGAGCCGGTCGATGAGTGCCTGGCCGGAGATCCCGCCGCGGATGATGTCGAGGGGCTCGCCGGTGGGTGAGTAGATGACCGTCATCGGCGACCCCTGCGCTCCGAAGGCTGTGGCGAGCCCTCGTCCATCGATTCCGCCGACGTCGCGCGCCAGCGGCCACCGATCGGCGATGCCCGTCCGCTGCGCAAGCCCGAGTCCCGTGCCGTTGTCCATCGTGTCGATACCCACGAAGTCGACCTGGTCACCGACGATGTCCGACACTGCGGCGAACTGGGGAAGCTCGTCGACGCACACGGCGCACCAAGATGCGAAGAAGGCCGCCACCGTCGGCGTCCCCTCGAAATCCGCGAGCGTGATGCGTCCGTCGCCGTCGAGTTCGGGGAGTTCCCACGCGGTCGTCTCCGTGATTCCTGTCGGAGCATCGGCTCCTCCAGTGAACGAGGCGGTCACGATCGCCATCAGAGCCACGCCGACCACTCCGAGGGCCACGACCGTCAGGATTCTGCTGCGCCGCTCGGCGCGTGCTCTTGCTTCCGCTCGTTCGCGTTTCGAGAGTGACGTCTTGGTTGCCATCACTGGAGTGCAACCGCCTCGCACTGCTCGTCATTCCGGCCTCGCCCTGGCGATCCCTTCGGTTACCGACCGTTTGGTCGGTATCCTCGGAGGCAGTCGCTTGCAGGGAGTTCCCGTGTCCGAATACACCGCACCGATCGCCGACATGGAGTTCGTGCTCCGCCACATCTCCGACCTCGAACGCGTGTCGAAGCTCAACGGCTTCGAGCACGCCGATCCGGACACCGCCGTGGGCGTGCTCGCCGAAGCGGGCCGGTTCTTCTCCGAGGTGATCGCCCCGACCAACTGGGTCGGTGACCAGGTGGGTTCGGTCCTGAACGAGGACGGGTCCGTCACCACGCCGGAGGGGTTCAAGGAGGCGTACCGGAAGTTCGTGGACGCCGGCTGGCCCGGAGTCCACCTTCCCGAGATGGCAGGAGGCGGGGGCTTCCCCTACGCGGTTGGGATCGCCCTTCAAGAGATGTTCACGTCCGCGAACATGGCATTCTCCCTCGCTCCCCTCCTGACCCAGGGCGCCATCGACGCGCTGATCGAGCACGGCTCGGACGAACAGCAGGCGACCTACCTGGAGAAACTCGCCACCGGCGAGTGGACGGGCACGATGTGCCTCACCGAGCCGCATGCCGGCTCCGATGTCGGCGCGTTGTCGACCAAGGCCGTCAAACAGGACGATGGCAGCTACCGGATCACCGGGCAGAAGATCTACATCACCTGGGGGGAACACGACCTCACCGAGAACATCATCCATCTGGTGCTCGCCAAGACACCCGACGCCGCTCCAGGCACCCGCGGGATCTCGATGTTCATCGTTCCGAAGTTCATCCCGGACGCCAACGGCGATCCCGGCGAGCGCAACGACGTGAAGGTGGTGTCTCTCGAGCACAAGATGGGGATCAATGCGTCCCCGACGTGCGTGCTGGCGTTCGGTGACGAGGGCGGCGCCGTCGGCTACCTCGTCGGTGAGGAACAGCGCGGCATGAAGTACATGTTCACGATGATGAACTCAGCTCGCATCGGAGTTGCTGTCGAAGGTCTTGCCATCGGAGAGATGGCCTATCAGAAGGCCGCGCAGTACGCCTCCGAGCGCATCCAGTCGAAGCCGCTCGGCGGTGACGCTCCCGCAGCGATCATCAACCACCCCGACGTCCGTCGCATGCTGCTCACGATGCGAGCCAACAACGAGGCGATGCGCGCGGCTCTCTACGACACGGCAGCACGCATCGACATCGAGAACCACGGAGAGGACGACGATGCCCGCGCTCGAGCCGGGGAGCGGGTTGCGTTGATGATCCCGGTCCTCAAGGCGTGGTGCACGGACCTCGGCGTGGAGATGGCCTCGCTCGGCGTGCAGGTGCACGGCGGGATGGGATATGTAGAGGAAACGGGCGCCGCCCAGTTCCTCCGCGACGCTCGAATCGCCCCCATCTATGAGGGAACCAACGGCATCCAGGCGATCGACCTCGTGACCCGAAAGGTGCCGCTTCGCGACGGGCAGGTCGTCAAGGAGTACCTGACCGAGATGAGCGGCATTGCCGCAGAACTCCGGAGTCTCGACGGCTTCTCGCAGTCGGCGCACGAGCTCGATCGGGCGATCGAGTCGCTGACCGAGGCATCGACCCATGTCGGAGCGAAGATGGCGTCCGGCGACTACGCCGACGCCATTGCCGGCGCCACGCCGTTCACCCGGATGTGGGGAACCGTGGTCGGCGGCGCCTTCCTCGCCAAGTCCGCCCTCGTGACGCAGACGCTGATGGGTGGTGGAGCCGACGACGATGCGCTGCGAGCCAAGCAGTCGATCGCCCGGTTCTACTGCGAGCAGATCCTGCCTACCGCGAACGGTCTGCTGGGTTCGGTGCTGGCACCGGCAGGCCCGCTCTTCGAACTGCCGAACGAAACGCTGACCGTCTAGACACGAACGACTCCGGACAGGGTGAGCGCAGAACACCCCGCCCGGAGTCGGATACCACGACTATACGAGTTGCGCAGCCCGGCTGTACAGATCCAAAAGATCGACCATCAGGCGGGCTGATGCTCAGAACAGCGAGCGTCCCAATTGGTCTCGCTCACGGTCCATTCGGTCGAGCTCGTCGTCGCCCGAGATGACGATCGCCGGGTCGGGGGTGAAGTCGAGACTCCGATCTCGGCCGTCGTAGTCCACGGCGTTGAGAATCACCTTCATGGCGTTGAGCCGTGCCTTCGTTTTCGAGTTCGAGCGGACGATCGTCCACGGTGCGGCGCTCGTCGATGTGCGCTCGAGCATCCGATGCTTCATCTCGGTGAACTCGTCCCAGTACTCCTGGGCCTGGAGATCGATCTCGCTGAGCTTCCACTGCCGCAGCGGATCGTTCTTCCGTCGGGCGAACCGCTCGGCCTGGACGGCCTTGTCGACACTGAAGTAGAGCTTCACCAACACGGTCCCCTGACGGACGAGATCTTTCTCGAAGCCCTGGACGCCCTTGAGGAAATCGCGGTAGTCCTCCTTGGAGCAGAAGCCGAAGACGGGCTCGACGAGCGCCCGGTTGTACCAGGAGCGGTCGAACAACACGATCTCGCCACCGGACGGGAACTGGGTGACGTACCGCTGGAAATACCACTGGGTCTTCTGCTCTTCGGTGGGCTTCCCGAGGGCGACCACACGGAACCGCTTCTCGTTCATGAACCGTGTGATCCGACGGATCGTCCCTCCCTTGCCCGAGGCGTCCCGTCCTTCGAACAGCACGATCATGGGGATCTGATGCTCCTCGAGGTGGCGTTGCAGCTTCAACAACTCGACCTGGAAGGGATGCAGCGGCTGGTCCTTGTTGACGGTGGCGAGCAGCTTCTCGCGTTCCGAACGGAGTTCCTCGACTTCGACCTGCAACCGTTCGAGCTCGGCTGTTTCGTCGTCCGTCACCTGTCCGTCTTGTCCCGCTGTCTCAACCACCGTGCGTCCTCGTTCGCCTGTCTGTGAATCGAACGGTATCCGATGGACCGGCTTGGCACCACACACATCGGGTATCTCGGCTCCCGACGGACGTTGGACCCTTGTGCGCCGGCCGTCACCCACCGACGATGAGGCCGGTATGTCAAGCGAGGCAGCAATGGGTCGCATCTCGATCCTCGCCGCGCTGTGCCTCGCGCTCTCGGCGTGCGCGAACAGCGGTCCGGTCACCGGCACGACCGAGACCCTCCGAGCACCGGTCGATCCCGAAACGACCACGTCTCAGCCCGTCGTCCCAGAGCAGCCGCCCAGCCTCGTCTGGTCCTCGGTCGAACTCGACTTCGGCGTGTCGCAGATCACGCAGGTGGGATCGGGGCTGGTCGGGCTCGCAGTCCAGGACTTCGAAGCGCCCAGTTCACTCATCGAGGAGGGCGACACCGGATGTGTCGGCTTCCAGGCAGGCCGAACCGGCGAGGTCGTGTGGTCGCCCGACGGCGTGACATGGGAGCCGCTGCCGGCCCAGCCGTACTGGTACCAGGGTGTGCTCAGCCCCGAGGAGTGGGGGGCGATCATCAGGAGTGGAGGGATTCCCGCCAACGCCGCGCTCGTGGAGCTGGTCGCCCGCGGAGAACGACTGCTCGCCGTTTCGTTCGCCGAGCTCACCGAGGCTGAGGCCAGCGTGGTGGTCGACATCTACGAGCCATCGACGAGCCGATGGGTTCGATTGGGATCGTTGGGGTCCGTGGGGGTCAACCGATCGGCCGTTGCCGCCGCATCGGGACCCGAGGGCACGGTGATCGTCGCAACCGGCCGCGCACGGGACCTGGCTGTCTGGACGGTGGGGGAAGCCGAACTGACCGAGTTGACCGACCCGTTCGACGGATTGACCGTGGCGGGAGACGAGCGCTGGGCGGCCCAGGTCGATGGCATCGAATTGGTCGCGACCGCCGACGGTTTCATCGCCCAGTTCGAGGTGGCAGATCGCAGCCCCTTGATGGCGTACAGCGTCGACGGGACACAGTGGGCTCGAGTTGCGCATCCGTCGGCAGGGCCCGTCCACCTCGCCGCAGCGGAGTCCACGGTGCTCGGGTCCAATGGAGACGGCATGTGGATCAGCCTCGACAACGGTGATTCCTGGCAGGCGGTGCATCTCGAGCAGGCGGCCTCGTTCGTCGATCTGAGGGGTACCCCGACCGGGTTCACGGCATGGATGTTCGAGGAGACCTGGGTTTCTCCGACGGTGTGGTACTCCCGTGACGGAGTCGACTGGGAACCGGTCCTGGAGTTGTCCGAGAAGTACACCTGGATCAACGGCGTCGTCATGACAGCCGAAGTGATCGTCGTATCGGTGGGTGTCCCGTCGGGCGGCTGGGTGTGCCCCGAGATCGAGGGGAGCGGGTACGAGATCTACCGCGGAGCGTTCGAGCGTTGACGACATGACCCCGCTCGCTCTCGAGACCAGGCGTTCCGACAACCGCTTGGCCCGCATCCGTCCACTGATTGCACTGGCACCGATCGTGTTGATCGCAGCCACCTATTTGGTGTTTCGGATCTCGGATACCGCCCTGGGAGACGCCGTAGGCGGGCGGCTCTCGTGGTTCGTCGGGATGTCGGTCTATTGGGCCGTCTGGGGATGTGCGTTCCCGTTGTGGGTGCTCGGTCGCAGCCGGGCCTGGGAACTGGTCCGCCCGCAGCAAGTGACCGCGCAGGCCCTCGGACATGTCGGGTTCTTGGTCGCCATGGCGACGGCCGTGAGATTCCTGATCCCGGGCATGGAGTACACCAAGGCGACGACGGGCGCGGGACTGCTCCTCGCGATCTCGCCTTTCGCGAACGGTCTGTTCGAGGAGCTTCTCTGGCGAGGCGTCTTCCTGGTCGCCTTCCCGAGCAATGCCTGGTTGCGAGTGGTGTGGCCGAGCGTGATGTTCGGCCTGTGGCATCTCGTGCCAACGTCGATCTCACCCGGAGGATCACAGGTCACGATGGTGATCGGGCCGACGCTCATGGGCCTGTATCTCGCATGGCTGTCGAAACGGACCGGGACGATCTGGTGGGCGATCCTCGCTCACACCCTCGGTGGCCTGGTCATGATCTCCTAGAACGTCAGCATCCAGGCCGCGGCGAGGCCGCGGGCTGTCCAGGCGATGGTCCGTAGCCAGTTGGTGGAGACGAGTCTGCGGTGAAGGACCTCGTCGAAGCCGTCCGCCAGGCG
>CBDTYK010000082.1:0-6013 GCA_965364595.1 uncultured bacterium | reverse complement strand
TCCGTCGAGCACCTCGGCGGCTGTTCGGGAGAATCGGTGTCCGGCCTCAGAACAGGTCACGAGGCTCGACCGCCGATCTTCGGGATGTGGCTGAACCGTCACCAGATCCAGTTCGCGCAATCGGTCGAGGTTCTTCTGCATCGACTGCCGAGACATGCCCATTCGGCGAGCGAGTTCCGCCGGGGTGACGCCTTCGGGTTCGAGATGGGCGAACAACAGCACCTGGTTGATGGTCAAGGCGGGCCAGCCCCCCGCCTCGAGGCGGCTGATCAGCGTGTTCTCGACCTGATCGGCGGCTCGACGCAGTTCGAAGATCAGGAGGAACGGATGCAACTCCACGATTCCGAACGTAGCACCGAACGTCAGTCGAGATGACGACATGAGCATTCGTGTGTGTGCATCAACCCGGCGACGCAGCCGACCCGATCCGATAGCGTGGAGGCAACATGTTCGGAAAGCGCTTCTTCGTCATCATCGGCATCGCCGTGATCGGACTCGGCGTCTGGTACTCGTTCCAGACCTTCGAGTACGAGTACTCCCGGCGGGCGCTCGATGACGGCAGCTACCGGATCTCATCGGTCATCTGCGGTGAAGCCACACCGATCATCTTCTTCGAGGAGTACGACCAGGACGTGCGGGGGCCCGCGACCGCGGCCGACTGCACCCGACTGGCCCGAACCCGGGTCGTGGAAGCGATCGGACTCGGCGTGGTAGGGATGCTCATCGGCTACCTCGGCTACCGGTTCGGCGCGGAACCCGTCAGACCGATCGACTCTGAACTACCGAGACTCCCCAAAGGCGTGGATCGGACCGTGCACGGACGGCATCGCCGAACCAGAGGCAGGTGAGATCACCTACTCGGTCTCGGATGCAAGCGTCGGATGCTCGCCCGTCGTGATGGGACCGAACGTGTCGCTCCAGATGACGGTCGGGATCAACCCGATGCCGGCGAAGATGATCAGCATCGGAGCGAGCCGCACCGCCGTGAGGAAGCTGACGACGTCCGCCGAGACCAATGATGCGCCTACGAGCGCGCCGATCGGAGTCGGAGCCCACCCGATCGCCCGGGTTGCCGTGAGCACCCGCCCCAGCATCACGTCGGGCGTGAAAACCTGACGGATCGTCACGAGGGGCACGTTGACCAGTTGCAGCCCGATGAACGCAACGAAGACGTAGAACAGCTGGAGCGGCCCGAACGCCATCCTCACGAAGACCGCGAACGCCAGGCCCATGGTGAAGAGCCCACCGATCATCGCTCGGCCGAGACCGAGATAACGGACGAAACCTGGCGCCACCCATGCACCGAACGCCGCACCGAAACCGAGTGCAGCGAACACGACGCCAACCTGCCATTCCTCGCTGGCGCCGAGTTCGTTTGCGGTGAGGACGAGCGTCGACTCGAGAAAACCGACCGACAGGTTCGCGACCGCGATCGCCACCGTCGACGTCCTCAGCCTGGGCTCGGACCAGAGATAGCGCAGACCGTTGAAGATGTCCGCAAGCAGTCCCTCGTCTTCGTCATCGTCTCCGTTTCCGTTCCGGATTCGCGGAACCGGCCCGATCAGGACGATCGACAACGCTGACAGCATGAACGAGACGGAATTCACCGTGAAGACCAGGGTGAACTGGCCGGTTGCCGACACCAGCAGCCCAGCGATCGCAGGGGCGATTGCGAACGCGAGGTTCTGGACGGCACCGATCTTTCCATTGGCCTCGGTCAGTCGGTCCTGGCCGACGAGTTGCTTGATCAGCACGTACAGGCCGCTCGCAAAGAGATTCAGGAAGGTTCCCGCGATGAAGGCCACGGCGAAGACCAACACCAGGCCCTCCTCGCTGTTCTCTTGGGGTCCACTCGCTGCGAACCATGCGAGGTACCCGAAGGCCGCGGCTCTGGCGAGGTCGGAGAAGATGAGTGACGCTCGGACCGGAAGTCGGTCGATCAGCAGACCACCGAAGAATCCCACCACGACTGCCGGGATCGCTTCGAAGGTGTAGGTGAGCGCCAGGTTTCGGGGTGCTTCCTCCGCCGAGAGGAACACCACGAACAGCGGGATGGAGAAGTACGACAGGTAGTCGCCGAACTGAGAGACGATCTGACCCGTCCACAGGATCGAGAAGCGCCGGCCGAGCCCGTGGCCCTCGGCGACGTGTTTGCCGCGCTCAGTCACGGCCATTGGCTTCCCCGCAATGCATCGGCCGAGAATACCCAAGCGAAGCCGTCGAAGGCAGGGTCACTGGCGTTCACCGCGAGGCGCTAGCCTCGGATGCATGGCCGAACCGAACGAACTACCCCAGATGGTCACCGACCTCGTCGGGATGTCCAAGGAGTATCTCCGACAGGAGACGCTCGAACCGGCGAAGAAGCTGGGACGGTACGCCGGCATCGGGATCGGTGTCGGACTCATCATGGCGTTCGCCGCCTTGTTCTTCGGGCTCGCCAGCTACGCCTTCTTCCTGCAGATCCTGCCGGAAGGGGAGTGGTACGTGGTTCTCGCTCGTGGCCTGACCGTCATCGTGACAGGCGGGTTCGCCGGCCTTCTCGGATGGAGGATGTCCAGTGGTACAGAGAGCTGATATCGAGGCGAAAGCCAAGGAGATCGAGGCCGCCCTCCAGGAGACCAAGGAGTCGGCTCAGAACACGGCGGTTCTCGCCGCCGTCGCAGTGGTCATCGTCGTGTTGATCGCCTACATCCTCGGCAACCGGAAGGGCAAGGCAGGCAAGACGCTCGTCGAGGTCTACCGCGTCAAGTAGGGGCGAGGCTTGCCTCGCCCGCAGCCCGGGCCGCCTAGTTCATAGACCCTCTGATAGGCGCAAAAAACGACTCGCGCCTGTTGGTGCTCGTCGGGTCCACCGCGATGCGACGCGGGCGACGTGCGACAACGGGTTACAGCTTCACCACGTCGATCTCGGGGAGTTCGCCCGCTCTCCCGGTTCGGATCACGAACGACGATCCCTCGGGGATCGTCTTGCGATAGAGCAGTTCCTTCTTCGGTCCCTTGTTGGCTCGCAGCCAGGCAACCGCATAGAGCCCGGCTCCCATGAGCAGTGCCCGCTGGTCGCCGGTGCGGAGACCGTTCCACAGTCGTTGAGCTCCGGCCACCTTCATCGATGCCGGCCCCGGAATCAGTGCCATGTGGTTCCTGCCGTCATGTCCTCTACGCTAGCGAGCGCCTGAGAAGAGCTCGCCAAGGAGGTCCCGTGCAGAACGATCGACTCGTCAAATTCGTCGTCTGGGCCGTCGTCATCGGCATGGTGCTCAGCCTCGTGTTCGTCGTGATCGCCACACTCTGATGTCAGAGATCGCCGAGGGCGAGGCGATCCTGCTGATCGACGGGAAGGGTCGGCACTTCCTCGTCAAGCTGCAACGGGGCACGCAGTTCACCTATCACCTCGGGAGCATCCCGCACGATGATCTGATCGGGAGCGAAGACGGTACGACGGTCGTCACGTCCAGCGGACACGAGATGAAGCTCATCCGGCCCCGTCTCGCCGACTACATCCTCAAGATGCCCCGCGGAGCACAGGTCGTCTACCCGAAGGACATCGGCCCGATCATCGCCTGGGCCGACATCGCTGCCGGCATGACCGTGCTCGAGGCCGGAACCGGGTCGGGAGCATTGACGACCGCCCTGGTCCGCACCGTTGGGCCGACCGGCAGGGTGGTCACGGTCGAACGGCGCGAAGACCATCAGAAAACGGCTCGCAAGACCATCACACGCTGGTTCGGCTCGATCCCGGAACACCTCGACATGCGCATCGGTGAAGTCGAAGACGTGATCGCCGAGGTCCGGCCGGAGCGGATCGTGCTCGATCTCCCGGAGCCGTGGCATTCGGTTCCAGCGGCAGCCGAGCACCTGCCTGGAGGAGCGGTCTTCTGCGCATACATCCCCACCGTCCCGCAGATCCAGCAACTCGTGGATGCCCTCGACGAGTCGGGCAAGTTCATCGAGACCGAGGTCTTCGAGACGCTCCACCGAACCTGGAACATCTCAGGTCGATCGGTCCGACCCAACCACCAGATGATCGGACACACCGGCTTCATCGTCACCGCCCGCCGCTGCGACTGAGGCTCGCTTCGCATCGCCGTTGTCGGTTCTGGGTTGTGAGATGTGAGTGGGCCTTGCTGGGAGCGCGTGTGAGCTAGGTCGTCCACGACCCATGACCCATGACCCAGAACTCATGACGCCGTCGCCGAAGGCGCGGCTCAGGGCTCGATGAAGATGCACTCTCCGGGGCACTCTTCGGCGGACTCGATGGTGATGTCCTCCTGGCCGGCGGGAACGACCGCCAGGCCCTGTGCGCCCTGCGGATTGCCCTTCTCCTCGGCGAAGATCGTGTCGCCCTCGCGCACGTAGGCGAGGCCGTCGTCGAGGAGCACGAAGACGTCGGGTGCGATTTCCTCGCAGAGACCGTCTCCGGTGCAGAGGTCCTGATCGATCCAGACTTTCATGTGGGCTTCCACTCCTGTTGTGCGGCCTCGAGAGTCTATCGCTGCAGTGCACCCAACTCGTACTTCGAGTCCGAATCTGCTCACCGATTCAACTTCTGGGGCCGCCGCGCCGAAGAAGCAGGTACCGATCGGTAGATCGGGAGGGTCGTATACTTCGCACAGACGAGACCCAGCCAGGAGGGATCGGGACATGTCGGATCCGGTGTTCGGAAGCAACGACCCAGACACGCTGCGCCGCCAGCTTGCGGCCCTGCAACACGAGGTCGAAGCCCTCCGCACGAGGCTCTCCGACGCCCCACGGACCATCGCTGATCTCGAGCGTCGACTGTCCGACACGTCCGCCCACCTCGACCGCAGCCTCGCGCAGAACGAAAAGCTGACGACCGTGCTCGAAGAAGCGAGAGAGCAGCTCAGCGTGCTCCGCGCCGAGGTCGAGAAGCTCACCAACCCCCCGAACAATTTCGGGACGGTGCTCGGAGTCAACGCAGACGGCTCGGTCGACATCATGACCGGCAACCGCAAACTCCGCGTCGCTGCGCAGCCCACGATCGAAGTCAAGAAACTCCAGAAGGGTCAGGAGGTCCTCCTCAACGAGTCCTCGACGATCATCGACACACGCGACTTCCTCTTGAAGGGAGAGGTGGTGCGGGTCAGGGACAAGCTCGCCGACGGCCGGCTCCTCGTGATGCTCCGCGGCGACGACGAGCAGGTCGTGACCATGGCGGACTCGCTCACCGAGACCCCGGTACGTGTGGGTGACCATCTCCGTCTGGACACTCGTTCGGGGATGGTGTTCGAGAAGCTTCACCGTCCCGAAGTCGAAGAGCTCGTGCTCGAAGAGGTGCCCGACATCACCTACGACCAGGTGGGCGGGCTCGTCGATCAGATCGAAGAGATCCGGGACGCGGTCGAGCTCCCGTATGTCCACAAGGACCTGTTCGGTGAATACGGGCTCGAGCCCCCAAAGGGCATCCTCCTGTACGGGCCGCCCGGATGCGGCAAGACGCTCATCGCCAAGGCCGTGGCCAACAGCCTCGCCAAGGCGGTCGCGACCCGGACCGGGCGCCCCGACGCGCGTTCCTACTTCCTGAACATCAAGGGGCCGGAGCTGTTGAACAAGTGGGTCGGGGAGACCGAACGCCAGATCCGGTTGATCTTCCAGCGAGCCAAGGAGAAGTCTGACGAGGGCGTGCCGGTGATCGTGTTCTTCGACGAGATGGACTCCCTGTTCCGCACCCGGGGCACCGGCATCTCGAGCGACGTCGAGTCGACGATCGTCCCACAGCTTCTGTCAGAACTCGACGGCGTCGAGGCGCTGAAGAACGTGATCGTGATCGGCGCCTCCAACCGCGAGGATCTCATCGATCCAGCCATTCTGCGGCCCGGCAGACTCGACGTGAAGATCAAGATCAGCCGACCCGATCCGGTCGCCGCCCGGCAGATCTTCCGCATCTACCTCGATCAGGACATCCCGTTCGATCCAGTGCAGATGGCGAGGTTCGACGACCGCTCGGCGTTCCTCGACGACATGATCGACCGGACCGTCGACCTCATGTACTCCG
>CBDTYK010000081.1:0-6036 GCA_965364595.1 uncultured bacterium | reverse complement strand
TGGACGAGGTCGTCATCGTGATCGGCGGCGTCGAGGGAGCGGTTGGCTCCACGGTGGAACTCGACTTCGACAGCTTCTCTTTCTCGTCCGCGCCAGTCGAGCCGACTCAACTGATCGATGACTTCGAGAGTGGGCTCCCGAGTGGGGTGGACGCGAACGGCATCCCGATCGGATTCAACACCTTCAGCGACGGTAGTCCTGTCAGCATCGCCACCACCGATACTCCCCCGGCCCCGGTCCCCGGATCGAGTGCAGGCAACAACGTCATGGCGCTCACTGGCAACGTCGCGTCATTCGCAGGCTTCACCCATGGATTCGAGAACGAAGCTGCTGATACGTGGGTGCCACAAGACTGGAGTGGTTTCGAGGGCATCCAGTTCTGGCTCTATGGCCAGGGAACCGGTACCGGCTTGTTCCTTGATCTGCTGGACAACAGGAACCCGGATTCCACCACGGACGACGCCGAACGATTCGTCTTCAACATCACCGACAACTTCATAGGTTGGCAGTTCTTCGAGATCCCGTTCGGCGACTTCGTCCGCAAGGAGATCGGCAACGGCGCGCCGAACGACGGTCTCACCCTGACCCAGGTGCACGGCTGGGCCCTCGGGATGCTCAGCACCGGTGGCAACGAGTACACCTATTACATGGATCAGGTCGAGGTGTTCGGCGTCGCCGAGATTCCACCGCTCGCCGTCCGCTTCTCGAGCGCGAACAACGACCTGGTCGAGGGCGCTCCCGGCACCGTAAACGTCAAACTGAACCGGCCGATGAACAGCGACGACCCGGCTCAGGTATCGGTCGACTACTTCACGGAAGATGGCTCGGCAACATCCGGTCGCGACTACACGCCTTCATCCGGCACGCTCACGTTCGTGAACGGTGGCGTCTCGGAGCAGAGCATCCCGCTCGAGACCCTTGATGACACGAAGTGGGAGGGCACCGAGACCATCATCCTTCGACTGACGAACCCCGTCGACGCCGAACTCGGGTTCATCACTCAGGCACTCGCCTTCGTCCTCGAGAACGATCCGTACGACCCGAACCTGATCGACGACTTCGAACGAGGCGCCTTCCTCTGGGATTCATCCGACGGCGTGGGACTGTCGAACCCGACGATCGGAGCTGCAGACTCAATGGCACTTCCTGGCCAGGACCCTCTCGAAGGCGTACTCGCAGCCAATGTGCTGACTCCTGAGAACGTGCAGATCGAGGGACGGATCTGCAACCAGGGCAATGGACTGATCCCGGTCACCCTGCGTTCGACCGACACCTTCGATGCAACAAACGTCGACCACACCACCGTGCGGCTCGGTGAAGCGGCGGAGAGGCACGTCGACAAGAGAACCGGAGAAGCAAGGCGACATGCCGCAGGCGACGACCTCGTACTCCACTTCGCATTCGAAGACACCGGTCTGCCGTGCGATCCGGAGGTCGTGCCGCTGACGGGGCTGACATACGACGGAGAGCCGATCGTGGGCAGCTTCTGGCGTGACTTCCCCATCGGTCAGGATTGGTCGGATGCCGAGAAGCTGAGCTTCTGGTACTACGGCCAGGGCACCGGCGAGCAGGTCACACTCAACCTGAAGGACAACCGCGCTCCCGATCCTGGACCGGACGGGTGGTCGCTGGTGTGGGCGGATGAGTTCAACGAGCCCGCCGGCACCTCTCCCGACCCCGAGAACTGGGGATACGAGATTGGAGACGGCAGCGTCAACGGGATTCCCGGATGGGGCAACGACGAGTTCCAGTACTACACCGACGAGACCGACAACGTCGCCACCGACGGTGAGGGAAACCTGGTCCTGACCGTCGAGCAAGCCGACGGTTCGCTCGAGTGCTACTACGGCCCGTGCGACTACACCTCGGCCCGGTTGGTCTCGAAGCACAGGGCAGAGTTCGCCTACGGCCGGATCGAAGCGCGGATCCTCGTGCCGGACGGAGAGTCAGGACTGTGGCCCGCCTTCTGGAGTCTCGGAACGGACATCGACCTGGTCGGATGGCCACAGACCGGCGAGATCGACTTCATGGAGTACGTGAGCCGGATTCCGAACGAGATGTTCGGAACGATCCACGGTCCGGGGTACTCCGGCGGCGAAAGCTACGGCAGCGGCCAGGTCCCCATGGACGACGATGTGTACCACACCTACGGGGTCGAATGGCAACCAGACCTCATCGAGTTCTATCTCGATGGCGAGCTGTACTTCACGGCTACCCCGGACGACGCAGCGCTGCAGGGCAAGGAGTGGGTCTTCAACGACCCGGTGTACCTGCTTCTCAACGTCGCCATCGGCGGTAACTTTGGCGGAGCCATCTCCCCCGACCTGGAGCTGCCGGCGTCGATGCTCGTCGACTATGTCCGGGTGTATCAGGGACCCGACACGGCAGAGCGCTGGGAGGCGTCGTTCACCGACGCCGCACCAGGGTGGCAGCAGATCGAGTTGCCGTTCAGCGACTTCAGTCGCAGCGACGCACAAGTCGACGGCGCTCCGGACGACGGGCTAGGACTGGGCGAGGTGTGGGGCTACGGCTTCACGCTCCCTGGCGGTGGCGAGGTCATTGTCGACCAGGTACGCCTCGTGCCGTTCCCGCCACCGACCGAGATCACTGTCACGAATCTGAACAACAGTGGTGAAGGTTCACTCCGGCAGGCGCTGGAGGACATCGCAAGCGGTGGCACCATCGACTTCGATCCCAGCCTCGCCGGCGGCACCGTCAATCTGGCGGGACCACTGGTCCCGCCACGGCCCGTCGTGATCGACGGCTCCACGGCGCCGGGAATCAGCCTGAATGGCGGAGGTTCCGATCGAGTGCTCATCGTCGACCCGGGCCTCGACGTCTCGGTCACCGGCCTCACGATGACGAACGGGTTTGGCTTCCAGCTGGCAGGTTGCGTGCTCAACAACGGCACGTTGACGCTCGATCGCTCAACAGTGACCGAGTGCACGATGACCACCGATGCCGGTGACTTCTGGCAGGGTGGCGGCGGCATCTACAACGGTGACGGCTCGACCCTCAACCTGATCGACAGCACGGTGACGGACAACTTCAGCGGCTGGACGGGCGGTGGCGTGTACTCGTTCTTCAACACGACGACCAACGTCGTGAGGAGCACGATCAGTGGGAACACCGCTGCCGATGTGGGTGGTGGCATGCGCACGCTGGGCAACGTGAACGTCGACAACTCGACGCTCAGTGGCAACACGTCTACCGCCTGGCACGGTGGCGCGATGTTCATCACCGATGGCGTCGTGAACATGACGAACGCAACGGTTACCGCCAACAGCGCACCTGGCGGCGCTGCAGGAGGGCTCTTCGTCGGGACCTTCACCGACGCGAGCGCCACGCTGAACATCCAGAACACGATCGTTGCGAGCAACGGTGACTTCGGTTGCTTCCTTGCCCCGTTCGGGGCGGGGGCAGTGGCGATCAACTCGCTCGGCAACAACGTGTTCACCGATGCTGCCTTCTGCGCAGACGCAGGTGACCTCGTCGTCGGAGACGCCCTCCTTGGCGGTCTCGCCAACAACGGCGGGCCGACACTGACGCACGCCCTGCTCCCCGGGAGCCCGGCGATCGACAGCGCCAACAACGACGCGTGCCCGGCAACCGACCAGCGCGGGGTCGCCCGTGACGATGGAGCGTGCGACGCCGGGGCCTACGAGGCTGACGGCGGCAGCTGATGCTGTCCGGCTGGAGGTCACGCTGCCCCCGTGACCTCCAGCCAACCGCTCCAGAAGGGTGAGGAAGTGACAGATCGGACAACCCAGATCGACGCGATCCTCGCCGAGATGACACTGGCCGAGAAGATCGGCCAGATGACGCAGGCGTCCAATGACGCCATCACACCTGAAGAGGTCACCGAACTCCACATCGGTTCGATCCTCAGCGGCGGGAACGGCAACCCGACGCCAAACACCCCATCGGTGTGGGTCGAAATGGTGTCTGCATTCGCCGAAGCCGCGCGCCTGACGCGCCTCGGGATCCCACTCCTCTATGGGATCGACGCCGTGCACGGACACGGCAACGTGCACGGCGCCACGATCTTCCCCCACAACATCGGCCTGGGTGCCGCCGGCGATCCCGAGCTGGTCGAACGGATCGGCGTCGCCACCAGAACGGAAATGCTTGCCACCGGCATCCACTGGGCGTTCGCTCCGACCGTTGCCGTGCCGCACGACATCCGTTGGGGCCGCACCTACGAGGGATATGGACGCGACCCGGAGCTGGTCTCGAAGACCGGCGCCGCACTGATCCGAGGGCTCCAGGGAACCGACCGGGATCGCCTCGAAGTGCTCGCATGCGCCAAACACTTCGTCGGTGACGGCGCAACCACCTGGGGCACGGCGCCACGGTTCGATTGGGTCGACTGGTGGGACGGGTGGGGTGACGTCTGGCAGATCGACCAGGGCGACGCCCGCATCTCCGAAGACGAACTGAGGGACACGCACCTCGCGCCGTACGAGGCAGCCGTCGATGCCGGCGTTGCGACGGTGATGGCGTCGTACAACTCGTGGAACGGAGACAAGCTCCACGGACACCGACGACTGTTGACGGACGTGCTCAAAGGCGAGCTCGGGTTCGACGGGTTCATCGTCTCCGACTGGATGGGCGTCGACCAGCTCGATCCGAGCTACGAGCGCAGCGTCTCCGAAGCCATCAACGCCGGGATCGACATGGTCATGGTGCCCAACGAGTTCAGGCGGTTCATCGACACGATGCACGCCGCCGTCGAATCCGGACAGATTCCGATGGAGCGGATCGATGACGCCGTGAGGCGAATCCTCCGGGCCAAGGCGTGCATCGGACTTCTCGACGAGACCACCTCCGCTCCCGAGCTCGATGTCATCGGCTGCGCCGAACACCGCGCCATCGCCGCAGAGGCCGTCCGCCGAAGCGCCGTCCTCATGAAGAACTCGGGAGCACTTCCACTCACCACATCCGACGGGCCCGTGCTGGTTGCTGGTGCTGCAGCCCACGACATCGGGCTGCAGTGCGGCGGCTGGACGGTCGGATGGCAGGGAGGCACCGGAGACACCACGCCGGGTACGACGCTGCTGGACGGCCTGCGTTCCGCGTTCGGAAGCGCCCTCGCCTTCGACCCGACCGGTGACTTCGACGTCGACCGCGCAGCCATCGGGGTGGTGTGCATCGCCGAACCGCCCTACGCCGAAGGGCCCGGGGACTCGGCAACGGTGACAGCCCGGGACGACGACCGATCCGTCTTCGCCAGGATGCGAGCGCGATGCGACACGCTGGTACTCGTGATCTATTCAGGGCGACCGCTGGTGATACCCGACCTGCTCGAACAGGCCGACGCAGTCGTCGCCGCCTGGCTGCCCGGGAGCGAAGCGGGTGCGCTTGGTGACCTGCTGATCGGCACACACGATTTCGAAGCGACGACGCCGCAGCCGTGGCCACGATCCATCGAGGATCTCGGCGACGACGCAGCAAGCCCGCTGTACCCGACGGGACATGGGCTGATGTTCCACAGAGATGACCGCAACGTTTCAGGGGCACTCCGGTGAGCCTGAGAAGGAGAGAGCAATGACGCTTGCAGCCGATGCTCAGGCCGACACCGCCCACGAGGGACTCGTCGAGATCGACGGACAAGGTTTCTATCTCATCCCCGACGTCGATCGGATCCCACCGTTCCTCATGAGCGTCGTGAGCGATGGCGACCGCTGGATGTTCATCTCGAGCGCCGGACCACTGACCGCAGGCCGGATGGACTCGAAGCGCGCGCTCTTCCCCTACGAAACGGACGATCGGCTCCACAACGCCGCCGGGAACGTCGGGCCCGTCACCGCAGTGCGGATCGATGGCCAGACGGTGTGGCGACCCTTCCATGGGCCATCTGGTCATGGAACCAGACGTTCGCTCTACAAGTCGGTGGTCGGTGACTCGATCATCTTCGAGGAGATTCACCTCGAGCAGCGACTGACATTCCGCTACCGATGGACCAGTGACGACCAGCTCGGTTTCGTGCGCTCGTCCACGCTGTCGAACAATGGTGGCGAACCGGTGTCCGTCGAG
>CBDTYK010000080.1:0-6074 GCA_965364595.1 uncultured bacterium | reverse complement strand
GACCACGTCGAGGACGACGACACTCGTGTGATGGAATCGATCGAGGCCCGCATCCTCTCCAAGCACGGGATGAAACGCAGATGATCCCGGCGATGATCGTTGCAGGTCTGTTGCTGCTGGTGGCAGGAGTTGCCCGAGCGGGTGCCGCCTCGCTCGTCCTGACTCCTCGAGCCGATGCGCTCCACGACGCAGGTGATCACGTCTCCGGCGCTCGCCGTGTGGCCGAGATGCTCGAGGAACGGCTGATCATCGTTCCCAGCATCAACATCGTGCATTCGATTCTCCTCGTCGGTGCTGCCTTGCCCTCTGCCTGGGCGCTGAGCTCGTCGATCGAAGGGCCGATGGTGATCCTTGCCCTGGTCGTGCTCGGTGTCGTGCTGGTCTCGTGTGGTGACCTCATCCCGCGGGCCATCGGGCGGCGCAACCCTCGGAGCCTCGCCTACCGTCTGTCGCTGCTCCTGACGGTGTTCGTGAAGATCGGCTCGCGCGCAGCGGAGATCATCTCCGACGACGAGGGGCTCGAGCACCCGGAGCTCGCCGACGGTGATCCCGACGATCAGGACGAGATCGAGTTGATCACATCGGTCCTGGAGTTCTCCGAGACACTCGTGCGCGAGGTGATGGTCCCACGGACCGACATGACCAGCGTTCGGGTCGATGCCACGCTCACAGAGCTCCTGCGGGTGATCGATGAGTTCGGCTTCAGTCGCATTCCCGTCGTCGGTGCGTCGCTGGACGACGTCGTCGGGATGGTCATCGTCAAGGACCTCCTGCCGCGCCTGGCCAACGGAGATCACCCGACGACGGTCCGCGGCGTCATGCGGCCCATCGACTTCGTGCCGGAGACGAAGCGGGTCTCCGACCTCCTCAGGGACATGCAGGCCTCGAAGTCTCACATGGCCGTCGTCGTCGACGAATACGGAGGCACCGCGGGGCTCGTGACGATCGAGGACCTGCTCGAGGAGCTCGTCGGTGAAATCGTCGATGAGTACGACGAGGACGAGATGCTGCTCGAGCAGACCGCCTCCAATCATTGGCGGGTCGATGGACGGCTGTCGGTTTCTGACCTGTCCGAGGCCGTGAACGTGGATCTGCCGGAAGAAGAGTGGGACACGGTCGGCGGTCTCGTGCTCGGGTTGGCCGGTCGAGTGCCTGTCGAGCGCGAGCAGTTCGAACTCGACAGCTTGATCTTCACCGTCGTCCGAGTTCAGGGGCGGCGTGTGTCGGAGATCACCGTTCAGCGTCTCGTCGGCGCCGAGGAAGCGAGTTGAAGTCCGGCTTCGTGTCGGTCGTCGGACGCCCAAATGTCGGCAAGTCGACGCTCGTCAACGCGCTGGTCGGGCAGAAGGTCTCGATCACATCGTCTCGGCCGCAGACGACCCGGAACACCATCCGCGGGGCGGTGACCGGCTACGAAGACGGAGAACCCGCCTATCAGATCGTGCTGGTCGACACTCCCGGCCTGCACAAGCCTCGCACCGAGCTCGGCACCCGGCTCAACACGCTCGTGTACGGGAGCCTGGCGGACGCGGACGCAGCTCTCTTCCTCATCGATGCGACCCAGCCGGTCGGTCCGGGTGACCGGCTCATCGCCGAACGGCTCCAGGAAGCCGGAGTCGATGTCGTGCTGGTGGTGAACAAGGTCGACAAGGCGAAGAACGACGATGTGGTGGAGCAGTTGGTCAAAGCAAGCGGCTGGGAGTTCGATGCGTATGTCCCAGTGAGCGCGCTCCACGCCACGAACCTCGAACCGGTCATCGAGGAGCTGGTTGCGCTGCTGCCGGAAGGACCTCTCTACTTCCCTGCAGACGTCAAGTCCGATCAGCCCGAAGAGTTGCTGATCGGGGAGATCGTCCGGGAGAAGTTCCTCGAGCGTCTTCGCGATGAACTGCCGCATTCGCTCGTCGTCGTGACCGATGACATCGACACCACCGAGGAACTCACCACCATCTCTGCGAGAGTGATCGTCGAACGGTCATCGCAGAAAGGGATCGTCATCGGCAAGGGCGGCTCGCTTCTCCGCGACGCCGGGACCGAGGCGCGGCTCGAACTCGAGCGGCTTCTGGGCGGCAAGGTGCATCTCGACCTGCGGGTGAGCGTCGAGCGCGACTGGCAGCAGACCCCGCACCTCCTCGACCGCCTCGGCTTCCGGTAGGGGCGAGGCTTGCCTCGCCCGCAGCTCGGGCCGTGTTCCCATCTGGACCTCGAACAGGCGCGTGGGCGATGCCGGTTCGCGCCTGTTGGTGATCGTCGGGTCTGATGCGGTGCGTTGCGGGCGCCGCAAGCGGACGCCCCTACGTGCGATGAGGCGAAGCGAGGCTTCAGCGACCGACTGCTTGCTGGCAAGCGGAGATCCACTCCAGTTCCGGGGCGTCGGGGGAGTAGCTGTTCTCGAGGTTGCGGAGGACGCGACGGACGATGTCGGCGGTGCCGACCGGTTCCAGCCAGCGGCGATCCAGCCGGGGATCGCCACCGATGGCATTTGCGATCAGCGACGCCGCCTCATCGAAGCCGATCGCCTCTCCGTAGTGGAACGGGTCGACCAGCTGGCCCGATGCGTAGACCACGAAGTGACCCGGCAATCCCACGCCCTGCATCTCCATTCCTGCTCGTCGGCCGACTTCCATCCAGAGAATCGACAGCGAGATCGGAATCCCTCGACGGGTGGCCAGTACCCGGTTCAGGTACGAGTTGTCCGGGTTGGCGTAGTCGTCGACGTTGCCCCCGATGCCGTGGCTGATGCCGACGACACGGCGAAGAGCCAGATGCGTCGTGCCATTGACCTCGGAGGCGAGATCGTCCAGCTGGTGGAGGACGTCGTCGTCCTCGAGGTCGGGATAGGCGAAACGGGCCAGTTCGATCGACGCCAGGTCGAGCCGATCTTCGTGGACCAGTTCTGCAAGTCGTGTGGCGCGATGTGATATGGCGTTGGTCATGACTTCCCGACGGTGTGCTGGTGGTCAATGTACCCGGGCGCCGGGTGCTGGCAACGCACTCGGGTAGCCTGCCGGCCACAAACAGTGAGGAGACGCGGCATGGGACGTCTGGACGAGCACATCGCCATGATCACCGGCGGCACCAGCGGCATCGGCCGCCGGACCGTCGAACGCTTCGTCGAGGAAGGCGCCCGGGTCGTCTTCACAGGCAGGCAGGAAGACAAGGGCGCCGAGATCTCCGCAGAGCTCGGCGACGCGGTGGCGTTCGTCCGAGCAGACGTCATGGTCGAGGGCGAGATCGAAGCTGCGATCCGATTCACTCATGAGCGATACGGGCGCATCGACTCGCTCTTCAACAACGCCGGCGCGCCCGGCGTGGGAGGCAGTATTCGCAACATCGAGTCGAAGGATTTCGATGCAACCGTGGCGCTGCTGTTCAAGTCGGTCTACTTGGGCATGAAGTACGTCACTCCGATCATGTACGAGCAGGGGAGTGGCTCGATCATCAACAACGCCAGCGTGGCCGGCCATCGGACCGGCTACGGACCTCACATCTACTCGGCGTGCAAGGCAGCCGTCGCCCATCTCACGAGGTCCGTCGCGACCGAGACGATCGAGAAGGGCGTCCGCTGCAACGCCATCTCCCCGGGGTTCATTGCGACCCCGATCTTCGGGCGTTCCATGGGGCTGACGGCCGATCAGGCCGAGGACCGGCTCGACAAGCTCGAAGCGATGGCATCGTCGGCAGGCGCGGTCGGGGAGGCCACAGACATCGCCGACGCCGCTGTCTTCCTGGCGTCCGACGAATCGAAGTTCATCAACGGCGTCGATCTCGTCGTCGACGGCGGTGCGATCGTCGGTCGCGGCTGGACGGAGGCGAACCGTGGCATGGGTGCCATCGCCCAACACCTGCGAGGCTGAGCCGTCTCAGGTGAGCTGCTCGATCTGAGTCGCCAGATCGGTGTCCTTCTCGGTGAGGCCCCCGGCGTCGTGGGTGGTCAGCGCGATCGTGACCTTCGAATACCGGATGTCGATGTCCGGGTGGTGGAAGGCCTTCTCGGCGAGCACACCGACGGCCGCGACGAAACCGATGGCTGCAGCGAACGAATCGTGCGCGTAGGTCTTGGACAGCACCTCGCCGTCGATCGACCATCCCTCGTGCCCGAACAAGAACGCATGCCTGTCCTCTTCACTCAATAGCTCCATCGGCGTCTCCTCGTGCTTGGGACCTGTGACCTGCGATCTGTCATCTGTCATCTGTCATCTGTCATCTCGGATCTGTCCACTGCGCCACCGAACCGGCGATCCCGCTTCTGGTAGTCGAGAACCGCCTCGAGCAGCCGGTGTTTGTCGAAGTCGGGCCACAGGATTCCGGGGAAGGCGAACTCGGCGTAGGCCGCCT
This sequence comes from uncultured bacterium, assembly GCA_965364595.1. Taxonomy (GTDB): domain Bacteria; phylum Actinomycetota; class Acidimicrobiia; order Spongiisociales; family ZC4RG35; genus JAHEDH01. The sequence continues at coordinate 1,736 of CBDTYK010000080.1, read as the reverse complement.
GCCACAGGAGGAAGTTCGACAGGCGGTGTTCTCCCGACGACCGGATCAACAGGTCGAGATCGGGCATGTCCGGGACGGCGAGATGTCGAGCGACAGTCTGCTCGTCTATGCGCTCGGGGTCGAGTTCTCCGGCGGCGGCCAGGCGGGCGATCTTCCTAGTCGCTTCGGTCAGTTCCCAGCGCGAGCCGTAGTTGAAGGCGAAGACCATCGACATGCCGGTGTTGTCCCGGGTCAGTTCCTCGCTCTCCTGCATCCGGAGCCGGTTGCGCTCCGGCACCCGCGGGTCGGCCAGGTCGCCGGCGAAGAAGATCCGGACGTTCCACTCGTGCAGCACGTCCCTGCGGCGGACCAGCAGATCCTCGTTGAACCACATGAGAAAGGCGACCTCTTCGGGGTCCCGAGCCCAGTTCTCGGTGGAAAAGGTGAAGGCGGTGAGCCATTCGATTCCCATGTCGATTGCGCCGCGGATGCAGTCGAAGAGCGTTTCCTCGCCTGCCCGGTGTCCTTCGGTCCGGTGGAGCCCACGCTGGTTTGCCCACCGGCCGTTGCCGTCCAGGATCAGGCCGACATGGCGTGGCACGAGATCCGGGTCCAGGGCCGACAGGTCGAGTGCGGTCACGATCCGAGGATGGCGAGACTCGAGAAGCGGCGCTCCAGGTGGAACTCCATGAATCGGCGGATGACGCCCATCCCGTCACTCGAGAGCTCGGCGCTGGCCGCCGGGAGACCGTTCAGGTCGGAGGCGGCGAGGTCGGCGAGGTATGCGGTCAATCCGGGGCGTAGGCGCACGGCTCCGTCCGGTCGACAGGACTCGCACACCACACCTCCGGCCCCGAAGCTGAATCGATCGAGACCCGTTTCCTTTCCGCAACCCGCACACACGTCCAGCGACGGGGCGAGTCCGATGACCGACGCCATCTGGAGCAGGAACGCCGTGACGAGGTCCGGGTGGGCCGGGCCGGCGTCCAGGGTCGAGAGGCCGCTCGAAAGCAGCTCGAAGAGCGCGACCGATGGTTCATCCTCTTGGGCAACTGCGTCCACGCCCTCGGCCATCGTCGAGGCAGCCGTCACCCGGTCGAGTTCGGTCCGCATGCCGGCGTGCGTGTCCCGGATCGACACCTGGTTGATGATGTCGAGGTTGCGTCCCTCGTAGAGCACCAGATCGACGTCCATGAACGACTCGAGACGCCCACCGATGCGGCTCTTGGTCTTGCGGACCCCTTTTGCGACGGTGCGAAGCTTGCCGTTGTGCGGGCTGATCAGCACCACGATGCGGTCGGCCTCCCCGAATGGATAGGAGCGAAGAACGATCCCCCGATCATGGCGCAGCATCCCGCGAGGATAGGTTTCCACACTGGCTGAACGACGCACCGATGGGTGTCCCCCTGCTTGCAGGGGGAAAGTCCCTGCGAACCGCCATGATCTCCGGCGGCGAGATGCCGAAGCCGCGACGTCGATCGACGCGCTGGCGGTTCGGAGGTAGGGGGTCGCCCGTCCGAGAGCTCTCGAAGGGTGCCCCACTACCCACCGCGTGGGTCCCTTCCCCCCCCGTCGCTGCCGCTCCGGGGGTGCACACATCAATCTGCCGGCACCTCGGTCGAGCGTCACAGGCGAGACCTCGTACCGCATATCCGATGGCGGACCGCACGCCGCCTTTCGGTACACTCCCGCTTCCCCTCATCACCGGATCAATGACTGCATCTTTCGACACCATCGTCAACCTGTCCAAGCGTCGC
>CBDTYK010000079.1:0-6106 GCA_965364595.1 uncultured bacterium | reverse complement strand
CCGCACCGACGATCCCTGGCAGGTTGAACTGGATCATCCGTCTTCCGTGGCCGGTCGCCGCCCGATGTGAGGTCGCCAGATCTCTCGCCTCGTACGCCATCGGCCCGCCGATGTCTGGCATGCGGCCCTGAGGCCCGGATTCGACGGCATCGGCCAGGAGTCGAGCCATCACCTCGTGGTCCAATGGTTGGAACCGGGTGTCACGCGGCAGCACCATCAACGGGAAGCGCGCCAATCGGTCGAGCGTCGCCCAGATCAACGTGTGGAACTGGGTGGCTCTGAGGAAGGTGTGCGGGCAGTCGGAGCTCTCGATCATCTCCTCGGCGGCGATCTTCGACTTGTAGTACCCGAGGGGGATCACATCGGAGCCGACGATGCCGGGAAAGACCATGTGCGGATTGCCCGAACGGCGCGCCGTCTCCAGGAGGGCTCCGGTGCCGTCGCGGTCGACCTGGCGATGCTTGCGCGGGTCGGTGGCGCAATGCACGACCGCATCGACACCGTCGAGGGCCTCGGCGACGGCACCCGTGCTCGCCAGCGAGCCAGGGACGACTTTGGCCGTGTCGCCGACCACTTCGGGGTGTCGTGTCAATATGCGGACGGCGTGAACCCGGCTGATCAACTCGGCCACGACGGCAGAGCCGAGCACGCCCGTTCCGCCGGTGACCAGGACCTCCATCAGCTGAAGATCGTGCGGCTCTGTTCCCTGAGATACGACCGGAGATACCACGGGCCGCCGCCCCCGGCACCCGACGTCCCAGAGCCCTTCCATCCGCCGAACGACTGGATGTCCGGCCAGGCTCCGGTTGTGGCGCCGGCCCTTCGATTGACGTAGGTGACGCCGGCTTCGATCCGATCGAAGAACTGCTCGATCTCGGACCCGTCCTTCGAGAACAGGCCTGCGGTCAGGCCGAAGGCGGTGTCGTTTGCCTTGTCGAGTGCCTCGCCGAGGCTCTTCACCTTGCCGACGACCACGAACGGAATGAACAGCTCACGATCCCAGACCCAGGACGACTCGTCGACCGCTGCGACGGTCGGCGCCACGAAGTTGCCACCCTCGAGACCCTCATCGAGCTTCTCACCTCCGATCAGGATCTCGCCTCCGGCCTGCTTCACCTCACCGACTGCCGAGAGATACCGGTCGACCGCAGCCTCGTCGATGACCGGCCCTGTGAACGCCTCCTTGTCGATCGGGTCGGCGACCTTCAGACCCTTCGTGAACTCGACCAGCTTCGACACGAACTCGTCGTACACCGACTCTTCGACATAGACCCGCGAACTCGCCGAGCACTTCTGGCCGCTGAACCCGAAGGCACCCCTGGCGACGCCCTCGGCGGCCTCGTCCAGGTCGGCGCTCTTCATCACGATCGCCGGGTTCTTGCCGCCCATCTCCGCAACGACCGGCTTGGGAACGTCGTGGGCGAAGCTCTTGTAGATGCTCATCCCCACCTCGTAGCTCCCAGTGAACGTGATGCCGTCGACATCCGCCTGCACGAGAGCCCGACCCGTCTCGTCACCGCCGGTGACCACGTTCAGGACACCCCTCGGGAGTCCGGCGTCGGCCATCAGGTCGTAGAACTCCAGGGCGGCGAGCGCGCCACGGTTCGACGGCTTCAGAACCACGGTGTTCCCTGTGAGCATCGCCCCGATCGACCCACCGGCAGCCAGGGCCAACGGGAAGTTGAACGGCGAGATCACCGCCCAGACGCCGTACGGGCGCAGCACCGAGAGATTGCGCTCGTTCGGAGCGAGGGCGTTCAACGGGGTGATGAAGCCGTCGTGCTCCTCCATCTGCTTGGCGTAGTAGCGGAAGAACTCCGAGGTCTCCGCGACGTCACCCAATGCCTCGAGCCGGGACTTGCCGACTTCGAACCCGAGCAGCGCCGACACGCGCATGAGGCGCTCGTCGAGCAGGTCGGCGGCCTTGCGCATCAGGGCGACCCGGTCCTGCCACGGCGTCTTCTCCCACGCGGGTTGGGCGGCTCGGGCTGCAGCCACGGCGTCGTTCACGTCGTTGGGAGTTGCCTGCGAGTAGGAGCCAACGAGGAGATCGTGGTCGGCCGGCGAGTACTCGTCGAAGGTGTCGGAGGTCGTGCGAGGCTCACCATCCACCCAGAAGGGGTGGGTCTGACCCAGCCCGCTCCTGGCCTCTTCGACCCCGGCGTCGTAGGCAGCCTGGAGCTCCGGATCCTCGGCGTTCATCGTGGCATACGTGATCTTCATCTGATGCTCCCGTCGTCTCGGTCTGAGCATAGGAGCGCCGTGTGGGGCCGACCCTGGCGGGACGCCCCGGTGTACATTCGGCTGATGACCGAGCGGCTCGCCTATCGAACCTGTCCGTTGTGTGAGGCCACCTGTGGTCTCGAGATTCGCCTCGTCGACGAGGAGGTGAAGGTCATCCGCGGAGATCGGGAGAACCCATTCTCCAACGGATTCGTCTGCCCGAAAGGCACGGTCCTCGGGCGTCTACACAACGATCCGGACCGGGTCCGCGTGCCGCTCATCAAGCGTGACGGGGTTCACGTCGAGGCGACCTGGGGTGAGGCCTTCGCCGAGGTCCATCGCCGGATCAATGAGGTCAAAGACCGTCACGGCAGCCAAGCGCTCGCGCTCTACATCGGGAATCCGAACGCCCACAGCTATCAGAACAACCTCGCCATCCGTCCGCTCGCCAAATCGCTCGGATCACCCAACATCTTCTCCGCCTCGACACTCGACCAGATGCCGAAACACGTCTCTGCCGGATACATGTTCGGATCCCCCAGCACCATCCCCGTTCCCGACATCGACCGCACCGATCTCCTCGTCATCCTCGGCGCCAACCCGTATGAGTCGAACGGCAGCCTGGCCACCGCACCCGACTGGCCCGGACGCCTCGAAGCACTGCGGGAGCGCGGAGGTCGAGTGGTCGTTGTAGACCCCCGCCGGACGAAGACCGCCGAGAACGCCGATCAGCACATCCCGATCGTTCCGGGCACCGACGCCGCGCTGCTCATGGCGATCATCCATGTCCTCTTCGACGAGTCTCTGGTGCGGCTCGTGCAGCTCGAAGCACACGTCACCGGCGTCGACGACGTCGCCGCCGCCGCCCTGCCGTTCGACCCCGAGACGGCAGCGACCTTCACCGGGATCGACGCACAGACGATTCGCCGCCTCGCAAGAGACATCGCATCGGCCGAGCGCGCCGCCGTCTACGGACGGATCGGTACGCACACGGTCGAATTCGGGACCATCGCCTCCTGGGCCGTCGACGTCGTCGCCGCACTCACCGGCAACCTCGATGAGCCCGGCGGGATGATGTTCCCGCTCGCACTCCACCAAGCCGCCACGAAACGGAAGCGGGGCTTCACCACCGGCAGGTGGCGCAGCCGGGTGCGCGAGCTGCCCGAAGTCCTCGGCGAACTGCCGGCCTCCACGATGATCGACGAGATGACCGAGCCGGGAGAAGGCCGAATCAGGGCGCTCGTCACCGTCGGCGGGAACCCTGCCCTCACGTCGCCCGACTCCAACTCGCTCGACGAAGCGCTCGCATCTCTGGAGTTCATGGTGAGCGTGGACCCCTATCTGAACGAGACGACCCGGCATGCCGACGTGCTGCTTCCGCCGCCATCGGCGCTGGAGAAGTCCCACTACGACATCGCCTTCACCTCTTTGTCCGTCCGCAACTACGCGATGTGGTCTGCGCCCGTGTACGAGCGACCGGACGGCCATCCGTCGGAGTTCGACATCCTCGTGACGCTCACGGCGATCCTCAGTGGCGCTTCGGCCGACGCCGATCCACGGGCGCTGGCGGAAGCCACCTTGGCCGGCCAGGTCGGGTCGGCCGTTGCTGCGCCCGGCTCGCCGATCGAGGGACGCGACACGTCAGAGATCCTCGAGGCACTCTCGATCCATCCCGACGTCACCGAGCGGTTCCTCGATCTCATGATCCGCACCTCGGCCCGTGGCGATGGATTCGGTGCGCACCCCGACGGTTGGACGCTCGAACGGCTGCAACGGCACGAGCACGGCGCCGATCTCGGGCCGCTCGAGCCGCGGATTCCCGAGGCGCTCGCCACTCCTTCCGGCATGGTCGAACTGGCACCCGAAGTCATCCTCGCCGACCTCGATCGTCTGTCCGCCGAACTCGCCGAGCGGCCGAGGGGCATGGTGCTGGTCGGCCGTCGTGAACTGCAGTCGAACAACTCGTGGCTCCACAACATCGAGGTAATCGTGAAGGGCAGCCGCAATCGATGCACTCTTCGGGTTCATCCCGACGACGCCGATCGGCTCGAGCTCGTCGATGGTGCGACCGCAGCGGTGAGATCATCGGTCGGGGAGGTCACGGTCGAAGTCGAAGTCAACGACGAGATGATGGCCGGCGTCGTCAGCCTCCCGTACGGGTGGGGACACTCGCAAGATGGGACGCGCCTGAGTGTCGCGTCGGAACGACCCGGCGTGAACACCAACGTCCTCACCGACCGCACCCGCATCGACCCGCTCTCGGGCAACGCCGTTCTCAACGGCATCCCCGTAGAGGTGGCGCCGGCGTGAAACGGCTGGCCGCCCTCGGCGTCGCCGTCTGGCTCTGGCGCGTGATCGTCGGCGTGACCGAACGTTGGGGGACCTTGCCGCATGAGCCGTCGCTGCCGATACCCGGTGACGAGCTGATCACTCAGCCTGCGATGAGCGCGACCCGTGCCATCGTCATCGATGCACCGCCAGAAGACGTGTACCCCTGGTTCGCCCAGATGGGACCCGGCCGTGCCGGCTGGTACAGCTACGACTGGATCGACAACCGCGGCGTCGAGAGCGCACGGGAGATCAACCCGGAGTGGGTGGTCACCGGACCCGGTCTGTCGATGGCCGGCATGGCCGGCATCGGGTTCGACATCGTCGACGCCGTGCCCGGGCGGCACCTCGTCATCTCCGTTGCGACCAGCGGGCCGGTGGCGTTCACGATGGGTTATCTGCTGCAACGGTGGGGAACCAACTCGACGCGAGTCCTCGTTCGGGTCCGAGGGGCTTCCTCGGGTCCGAGCTGGCAGAACCCGTTGATCCGCTTCGCGCTCGGGCCCGGCGACTTCGTCATGGTGCGACGGCAACTGGCCGGCGTGAAGGAACGAGCAGAGTTTCCCTGACCCGCAGCATGCTGCGGCAGGTTCACCGGCCCAGGCATCGTGTTCGTCGCCTGCATTGTCGATCCACCGAGCGCCGGCAATCCGACTCGGTACCCTCGGATTGATGCCGAGCCGTGTCAGCGTTCTCATGCCAACGCTGAATCGCGCTCACCTGCTGCCGCGAGCCATCACCAGTGTCCTCGGGCAAAGCCACGATGACTGGGAGTTGATCATCGTCGATGATGGATCGACTGACGATACGCCGGATGTCGTCAGGTCGTTCGACGATCGAAGGCTCATCTACCTACCACTGGCTGACAACGTGGGGGTATCCGCAGCCAGAAACGTCGGGCTTGGGCGAGCAAGTGGGGACTACGTGGCCTTCCTCGACTCTGATGACGAGTTCGACCCCGGGAAGTTGGCAGCACAGGTGGGACGTTTCGCAGCCAATCCGCACGGTCTCGAGCGACTGGGTGTGGTGCTCGGAGTCACGCAATGGCTCACGTCGCCCGAGATTGTGACGAGATCAGAAGATGATGCCGCCTGGGACGGGTGGGCGGCTGAATTGATCTGGGAGTACCCGAAACACACCTGGTCCACCATGATGGTCAGACGGGAGGTGCTCGAGTCGGTCGGCGGCTTCGACGAACGGTTGCGGGCCTCAGAGTTCTTCGACTTGTCGATCAGGCTCGCCCAGCTCTGCCAATTCGACGGCACCCGCGACGCTCTGACCATCCTCCGCCCCGACGCGGATATGCGAGGTTGGAACGTGGAGAACGCAGCAACGGCGGCTGCGGTACTGGTCGACAAGTTCGACTTCCGCGGCCGCCACGCTCGCCGAACGCGTGCCGATCTGTTCATGAAGATCGGCCGGAACCGTGCCGTCACCGACGGCCTCACGAGCGCTGTGAGACCCATGATCACGGCGATTGCCACATACCCGAGTCCCAGATTGATCCGCACGGTGGCAGGGGTGGTTCGCGATCGAGTCCGGGGGGCCTGAAGCC
>CBDTYK010000078.1:0-6130 GCA_965364595.1 uncultured bacterium | reverse complement strand
TTTCTCCGCCGAACCTACCGCTTCGGAACGGGCGGCCCGATCCACGTCCGGCTTCTGGAAACGACACCTCGTTCACGGGCTTCGGACGCCGGTAGTCTGGCGGTGATGGCCCAGACCTTCTACGAACCACTCTCCTACCTCGATTCGTCGTTTCTCGCGCTCGAGACGCGCACCCTGCACATGCACGTGGCGTCCGTGGTGCTGTTCGAATCCGGCCCGCTGACGAGACCCGACGGCGGGATCGACATTCAACGCATCAAGGACCACATCGAGGCCAAGCTCCAGTACATCCCCAGATACCGCCAGCGACTCTCGTTCGTCCCGTACAACCGGGCTCCGGTCTGGATCGATGACGACGCGTTCAACTTCGACTTCCACGTCCGCCACACCAGCCTGCCCCGGCCAGGCAACGACGAGCAGCTCAAGGCACTGGCGGGCCGGATCGTCTCCCAGCAGCTCGACCGCAGCAAGCCGCTGTGGGAGCTGTGGATCGTCGAAGGGTTGGAGGAAGGCAAATTCGCCATCATCGCCAAGATCCATCACTGCATGATCGACGGGATCTCCGGTGTCGACCTGACCACGATCCTCTTGAACGTCGTTCCCACCGAGGAGATCGAAGAGAAGCAGGAGTGGGAGCCGCGACCTGCGCCTACACCGGCGGAACTGGCGGTTTCCGAGTTGGCGAGATCGACCAGGAAGCGGATCGACGATCTGACATCGATCACCGAGACCGCCAAGACCGGGATCGAGAGGATCGGAACGACGGCGGCGAAGCTCTCTGCAGCAGCCGACTCACTGCGATCGGGTTGGTTGTCCCAGTCGACGAGCACGCCGCTCAATCCCGACATCGGTCCCAACCGGCGATTCGACTGGACCGAGATGCCGTTGGACCAGATCAAGCACATCAAGAATTCGCTCGGGGGGACGGTGAACGATGTCGTGCTGGCGATCAGCGCAGGGGCCATCCGACACTTCCTGGAAGTGGAGCGGGGATTCTCGACCGAGGGGATCGAGTTCCGCGTGATGGCTCCGGTGTCGGTTCGCAAGCCTGATCAGAAGGGCTCGCTCGGCAACCAGGTGGCGATGTGGCTCGTCCAGCTGCCGGTCGACGAGCCGGACCCGGTCAGGCGACTGCACGCGATCGCCGCCGAGACCCAGCATCTCAAGGAGTCGAACCAGGCGCTCGGGGCGGCGACACTCGTCGATCTGAGCAGCGGGACCCCGCTCCCCCTGTTGAGCATCGCCAACCGCGTCGCCTCCAGCACGATCCGCCCCTTCAACATGACCGTGACGAACGTGCCGGGACCGCAGTTCCCGATGTATCTGATCGGCTCGAAGATGCTGGCGAACTACCCGATCGTGCCGTTGTGGGCGCAACACGGCGTTGGGCTCGCTCTGTTCTCCTACGACGGGCGCCTGCTGTGGGGCGTGCATGCGGACTACGACACGGTGCCCGACACCGAGGCGTTCGTCGGTTCGCTCCACCACAGCTTGAAACTGCTGACGAATGCAGCCGACGCTGCAAGCTGAGGCTCCGACTCGATCCCCAGCCTGGGCCGGCCTGATCGGTGCGGTCATCATCTCGTTCAGTGCGATCTTCTTCGAGCTGTCGGGCGCCGACCCGCTCACCGCAACCGGTTTCCGCATGGTGTACGCGCTCCCGGTCCTGCTCGTGTTGTGGTGGCGGATCAGGGACCGTGACTCGAGACCGAGAGCCGATCGACTGATCGGTTTGGCTTCAGGGGTCTTCCTCGCCATCGACGTCGTCGTCTGGCAATCATCGATGCAGTACATCGGCACCGGCCTGGCGACGTTGATCGCCAACAGCCAGGTCGTGATCGTGCCGGTCGCCGCCTGGCTGCTGCTCAGTGAGCGGCCGGGCCGGGAGGTGCTCGTTGCCCTGCCAATCGTCCTGGCCGGGCTCGCCCTGATCACCGGACTGGGCAGCCAATCCACCTTCGGCAGCCGGCCCGTCCTCGGCGTCGTCATGGCGTTCAGCGCAGCGTTCCTCTATTCGGCCTTTCTCATGCTGTGGCGCCGGAGCAACATTCGACTCGCTCCGACCGCCGGCCCGCTCCTCGATGCGGTCGCGGGAGCTGCACTCGTCACCGTTGCGTTCGCACTGCTCTCAGGGCGTGGCGATCTGACACCGTCATGGCCGACCCACGGGTGGATCCTGGCTCTCGCCCTCGGGCCTCAGGTGATTGGATGGTTGTTCATCGGCCATTCGATGCCGAGGCTGCCGTCCGCCTACACGTCGTTCATCATCCTTCTCCAGCCGACCCTGACACTGCTGTGGGGGCGGCTGATCTTCGACGAGACACCGTCTGCGCTCCAGTACACCGGTGTTGCTGTCGTGTTGGCGGGGATCGTGCTGGCGACCAGCTCGGCGGTTCGGGTGCGTCCTCAGGCCTGACGCATGGAATTCGCCTTGGCGGCGCCCCAGGCGAGGTGCGCGTGCCACACCGTCTCTCCCAAGGCCGATGACGACGCCGGGGCGAGATCGAAGGCATCCCCGGGAATCGCCCGTTCGGCCATCGGATCGCGTTCGACCGGGTCGACTCCGAGATCCTTCAATGCTGCGGTCGGGAACCGCATCGCCTCCTGGAACAGCTCGAGCGGGCCTCTCCGCTGGCGATCGAACGCCTCCGCCAACAAACGATCGAGTCCGTCCGCGAGCCATTGCTCGCCCTCGTCGATCGCTTCGGCGATGGAAGGATCGATCCGCCAGCCACGTGTTTCGAAGAGATGCACCAGCCACGGCCGGTACACCCGTGCAAGTGCGTCTCGCAGTGCTCTCGCCTCGGGGATCATCCGCCGAACACCTGGACCACCATCAAGCCATAGGGACCGTCGATGGCTGCGATCCCCACCCGATCGTAGGAGCGCTCGAGCATGTTCCCACGATGCGAGTCCGACCGCAGGAAGCCGTCGTGTACCGCTCTGGTCGAACTGGCCAGGGCCAGGTTCTCACCCACGATCGTCAAGCGGATTCCCGAACCTTCGACTCGATCTCTGATCCTCCCGGTCGTCGGTGAGACGTGTGAGACGTAGCCATTGGTGTACATGTCCAGGGCGTGGTTGCGGGCGATGTCCGAGAGGCCCTCCGATGGCGCCAGTGGCGGCCGCCCGGCCGCCACCCGCTGGTTGTTGAGCAGGTCGAGGATGACGCGTTCGGCTCCGGCGATCGACTTCAGTGCAAGCAGCGAACCGATGACGTCGTCGCCGGCCACGGATTCCAGCATCTCTCGCGGTATCGCCTCGGGGCCCGCGAGCGCCGTGAGCACGGTCGACTCGTCGATCGTCTCGGCGATGACCTCGGGGACGCGGACCGCCTCCACGATCGAGACGAGCACCAGGATGAGGAACACGCCCCAGGCGACGGCGACGCCGGCTCCGAGGAGTCGATTGGAGAGATTCAGCCCGGGCAGGCTCATGAATCGACCGAGCATCGATGCCAGGATCGAGAACCCAACGCCGACCAGGACGAAGATGACGATCCCGGCTCCGAGGCGTGCCCACTCGGGGGTCACATCGAACCGGTCTGCGAGGAAGTCACCGATCGGGGCGCTCACGCGGAATCCAACGAACACTCCCACGACCAGACCTGCGAGATCGAGGGCTTCCTTGACCGCGCCGCGAACCCAGCCGCGCACTGCGAGAGCGGCCAGATAGAGGCCGAGGATGAAGTCGAGCATCAGCGGTCGCCGACGATGCGGATGCGCATCCGCTTGTTTGCCTTGCCTTTCGACTCCGTCTTCTCCACTGAGACCGTTCCGACCTCGAGCGTCGATCGGACGTGCGTCCCGCCGTCCGCCTGCCGGTCGAGACCGACGATGTCGACAACCCGGATCTCCTGGACCCATTCGGGGATCAGGTTCACCTTCGTCCTGATGAGGTCGGGATCGGCCAGCGCAGCATCCCTCGCCATGATCTGGATCTCGGTTGGATAGCCCTTGACCAGTTCCTCGTTGAGCTTCCGTTCGACCATCGCCCCGAACTCCTGAGAGATCGAGTCGAGCTCGAAGTCCATTCGAGCCGTGCCGTCGTCCATGTTCCCGCCGGTGACCTTCGCTCCGAAGTCCCGGTACACGACCCCGCTCAAGGCATGGAGTGCGGTGTGGGTCCGCATGATCCGATAGCGACGATCCCAGTCGATCACACCTTCGACCGGTACGCCCGGCTCTGGACGATCGTCGGATGAGACCACGTGGATGATCTTGCCCGACCTGCGAATCGTGTCGATGACATCGATGCTCCCGCCGTCCCAGGTGATCGTGCCGACATCACCCGGCTGGCCGCCGCCCCGGGCGTAGAAGACGGTCCGGTCGAGCACCAGACCGTCGTCGGTCCACTCGGCGACGGTTCCTTCTGCGGTGTGCAGGTAGGAGTCGATTGCAGCGAGTTCTTCGGTCATCTCGGCTCCACCGCCTCGGCAGGCGCTTCTGGCTCGAGCTCGCTCAGTTCGCCCGTGTCGAAGAGCCGAGGATCATCTCCGCTCGGACGGCGCCGGGTGGGGAGCATGCGTTCGGGTCGGTCGGTGATCTCGATCATGGCTTCGCTGGCCTGCTCCCAGGACTCACCCAGAATCCGTGTTCGCCAGAGATGGCCGGCGAGGATGCGCAGTGCGGCGAACGTCGGAACGGCGATCACAACGCCGAGCAGCCCGGCAAGCGAACCGCCCATCAGGAGAGCAAGCACGATGATCACCGGCGAGAGATGAACCCTGGCCCGCTGCACCATCGGGGTGATGACGTGGTTGTCGAGCTGTTGGATGATGGTGAACGCGACGACAGCGATGATCGCGGTGGACAGATGGCCGTCGAGCAGGGAGACCGACGCTGCCAATACCGCACCGAAGAACGGGCCGACGAGCGGGATGAGGTTGAGGAAACCGGTCGCCATTCCGATGATCAACCAGAACGGGACATCGAGGATGAACAGCACTGCGGAGGACAGCACGCCGACGAACAGCGACACGAGAAGCTGACCTCTCACGAAGCTGGCCAGGGCAGTGGAGAGCTGGATGCTGACGTGACTCACTTCGTCGCGGAGGCGCGGCGGCGTGAGCTGATAGGCGAGCCGCTGCGTTCGGGGCAGATCGACGAGCAGGTAGAAAGCCAGAATGGGTGACAGGAACACGACCACCCCTACCTCGGCGACGCCCGCCAGGAGACGTCCCGCACCCGACCCGAACCCACCGAGGATGGCCTGGATGGCCTCCTGGTTGTTCGGATCCTGGATCCATTCCTGGATCGTCTCCGACGTCCAGACGGGACCGAGGTCGAAGCCGAGGTCGTCGCCGGTCTCTTGGAGGAACTCGATCGTGTCGTCGTAGATGGTCGGGAGCCGTTCTCCGAACTCCGCGCTCTGGGTCTGGATGGTCGGCACCACGAGGAATCCGATCGCCGTGACGAACGCACCGAGCACCACGAAGGCGAAGAGGGTTGCGATCACCCTTGGGATCGCAACACGGCTGAGGGCTTTGACGATCGGGTTGAGCAGGATGACGAGGCCGCCGGCAAACGCCAACGGGAGCCAGATGATCTTGACCTGCGACGCCATCCAGATGAAGGCTGCGAGAAGCACCCCGAAGCCGACGATCGACCAGATTCCGTAGGCGAGGCGCCGCAGTCGTTCGGTCGTGCCCGTCACACCGAAGAGTGTACTCAGGGGTCCCGATAGCTCACGGTCACCCGCGACTCACCGATTACGACGATCGTCCACTGTGTGTCGCCCGGGGACACCGAGCCACGGTCTGTGGCAGTCCAATCGTTGGGAGTCGTCGCCGCTCCATCGAGCACGATTCCGACCCCGCGGGGAACTGAGATGTCGAAGACGCCCGTGACGTCGAGAACCGATTCCCGTTCGACCTCGGACAGGGCGATCGTGCCGGCCCCGCTCGCCAGGATCGAAGCCTGCAGGGCGCCGTCGGTGTCGATCTCGAGGCGTGTGGCTGCCACGTCGAGCTCCCAGGACTCGACGCCGCCGAGGCTGAGCTGCCAACCCTCGAATTCGAAGAACCCCGGGTCATCACGTTCGGCGAGCACGATCTCGGCGCGGGTCTCCGCGACCTGCGCGGGGGTCATTGCCTTGAGAGCACCGTGCGTCCCGACCGGCATGAAGGCGG
>CBDTYK010000077.1:0-6161 GCA_965364595.1 uncultured bacterium | reverse complement strand
CCGGAACCGGCCACCGCGCTGGCGGCCTCGCCCGCGGCCTCGTCCAGTCCTGGTCGGATGCCGAACTCGGTCCAGGTGCGACGCTCCGCGCGCGTGCGGATCTCCTCGAGCGACTCGGTGCGATCGAGACGGGCGCCATCACCGAGACAGGCCGCCTGATGTCGAGACTCCCGCTCCATCCCCGGCTCGCTCGGATGGTCGCCGACAGCGGTATCGACCAGCCACTGGCCTGTGTGCTTGCAGCGCTCGTGGACAGCCGGGATCTCTTCTCCGGGAGGCCTGACGAGGTTCCCACCGATCTCGTCGAGCGGGTACGCATCGTCGGTGGCGACACCTCCGATCGTCGCGCCGACCGGCGCCGGGTCGATCGGGTTCGACGTACCGCCGACGACCTGTTGCGACGAGCGTCGGTTCCTCCGCTCCCCGTCGATCCGGATCGTTCTGGTTCGGTGCTGGCGCTTGCGTTCCCGGACCGGCTGTCCATCAGGCGCGGGAGCCGGGGCCGCTTCCAGATGCGAACCGGGACGACCGCATGGATGCGGCCCGAGGACTCGTTGGCCGGTGAGCAGTTCCTGATCGCAGCGGATCTGGATGGCAAACGCAAGGACGCCCGGATCCGGCTTGCGGCTCCGCTCGATGCCGATGAGGTGGCGGATCTGTTCTCGGATGAGGTGACCAGCGAGACCGATCTCGTCTGGCGGGGAGATCGTCTGACAGCACGGACCCGTCGGCGACTCGGCGGCTTGACGCTCGACGAGATCGAGCGGCGCCCCGAGCCTGGCACGGCCGTCATGGAGGCACTGGCCGAACGGGTCGCCCGAGACGAACTTCGACCGCTCGCTTGGACCAAGAAGGCGAAGGCGCTGACGGAACGGGTGGCGTTCCTCCATCGGGCGGTCGGTGAGCCGTGGCCTGATTGGTCGCCATCGGGTCTGATCGAACACGTCCAGAGGTGGCTCGGTCCGTCACTCGGGTATGCGACCGGGCTCGATGACGTGGCGGCGATCGACCTGCTCCAACTGTTCAGGGGTCTGCTCCCCCACCAGCTGCACGCCGAACTCGAACGTCTCGCTCCCGAGGCGTACCGGCTCCCGTCGGGGCGGGCGGTGCCGCTCGACTACTCCACCGGCGAGACGCCGACGTTGGCCGCGAAAGCGCAGGAGCTGTTCGGGTTGCGGTCACATCCGACTGCCGGAGGGCTACCGCTGACGATCGAGATCTTGTCGCCGGCCGACCGCCCGATCCAGATCACGAGCGATCTTCCGGGTTTCTGGAAGGGAAGTTGGGCCGAGGTGCGCAAGGAGATGGCCGGCCGCTACCCCAAACACGACTGGCCGGAAAACCCGTAGTGGATCGTGGGTTGCGGGTCCTGGGTCACGGCCGGCGGACCCAGAACTCACAACTCAGAACTCAGAACGTGAGGGCGCCAGCCCGAGTTAGCGGCGGCGCTTCTTGCGCTTCTTCTTCGGCTTGGGCTTCTCGGGAGGAGGTTCCCAGTTCGAGAGGTCGTCGAGGCGATCGTCGTTGCTGTACATCTCGACGATCGACTGGCGGATGCCGGCGATCTTCTGGATTCGCTGCACGTCTGGCACCTGGTCCCACTCGACAAGCGTGACGACCAATCCTTCCTCACCCGCACGGGCCGTCCGACCGGAGCGGTGCAGGTAGGTGGTGGCGTTGTCCGGTGGGTCGTAGTGAATGACGATGTCCACGCCCTCGATGTGCAGCCCTCGAGCCGCCACGTTGGTGGCGACCAGGGTCGACAGCTTGCCGCGGGTGAAATCGTCGAGGACCTTCTCGCGCTGGCTCTGATGCTTGTCCCCATGGATCGCGGCGACCTTGACACCCAGATCCTTCAGCTTTGCGGTCGCCTCATCAGCACCTCGTTTGGTCCTGGTGAACACCAGGATTCGCTCGGCGTTGCGGCCGATCCGCTCGACGATCTTCGGCTTGTCCATGTGATGTGCCTGGATGAAGCGGTGCTCGGAGGTGTCGACGATGACGGTGTCGGACTCGACTTCGTGAAAGATCGGGTCGTTGGTGTAGTCGCGGACCAGACCGCCGACCTGGCCGTCGAGCGTCGCCGAGAACAGCAGTGTCTGGTGTTCGGCGGTGATCTGCCGCATGATCTTTCGGACCTGTGGCAGGAATCCCATGTCGGCCATCTGGTCTGCCTCGTCGATGACGACGATCTCGACGTCGTCGAGACGCAGCGCCTTCCGATCCAGCAGGTCGATGAGGCGGCCCGGCGTCGCAACGACGACCTCGACACCGTCACGTAACAGCTTGGTCTGATCGCCGATCGAGACTCCGCCGTAGACGGAGACGAGGCCCTGGTCCCGGACGGCGAGCAGCGGCTCGAGCGCCTCCGAGACCTGTGTGCACAACTCTCGGGTCGGCACGAGCACGAGCGCCTGGGGGAGTTTCGGCTTGGCGTGCCCGATCCGCTCGATGAGCGGGAGCCCGAAGGCCAGCGTCTTGCCCGACCCCGTCTTGGCCTTCCCGCACACGTCCTCACCCTGGAGGGCGTCCTGGATGGTGAGCGTCTGGATCGGGAACGGCGAGACGATGCCCTGCTTGTCCAGGACCGATACGAGGTCGCCGGACACGCCAAGGTCGGAGAATCGGACTGTGTCTTCTTGTTCTGTGGCGATCGCCACGGTGCTCCTATCGATGAACTCGGCCGCAGTGGCCAGTCATGAAGATAGCCCAGGACACGGATGTTCCGGATTCGACCCAAGTGGGTATTGACGTCTCAGAACGCCACAGACGCATTGGAGACACCCGATGACCCAACTTCAGACCGACTACGAACAGATTCACCAGCGGCGCCTCTTCCAGGTGAAGATCGCCTTCCTCGTTGCCGGCTTTCTCAGCTTCCTGCTCTCGGTCTTCCTCTACTTTTTGGTCGATGAACAGCAGGGAATCTACGTCGGGCTCTGGGTCCCGTCGATCTGGGCGCTCGGTGCCTTGACTCTCTCGACCGAAACGAGGAAGACATGAATGAGAGCCTGCTCTTCGCAATCGGTGGGTTCATCCTGATGATCGCCATCGGAGCCATCGCCGTGTACGGCATCACCTACTCGAAGTCGCAGCTCCGCCTGCAGATCGGCGACGACTTCGATGGGTTCGAGAACGTCGAGAACAAGTCGGGCACCCCGGTCTAGAGGCGTTCGGCCATCTCGGACCGCAGCATCGCCAGACCCATGGCGCCGTTGCCGATCATCTCCGAGTGGAAACGTTTGAGATCGAAGTCGGCGCCGAGCCGGCGCTCGGTCTCGCCGCGGATCGACAGGATCTCGCGCTCTCCGATCTTGTAACTGATGGCCTGGCCCGGCCAGCCCAAATAGCGAAGGACCTCCGCGTGGGACTGGGCTTCGGTGCGGAAACCGAACCGTCGCATGTACTGCGTCCCAAGCTCGAATGACCACGGCTCCCCTGACCCGATCGGCGCCGCCGCCGGGATGTCCAGCTCAAGATGGAGGCCGATGTCGACAACGACACGTGTGGCCCGGTAGAGCTGTTTGGCCAACATGCCGAATTCGAACTCGGGACGCTCGAGGAAACCGAGCTCACCCATGAGTCGTTCGGTGTACATCGCCCAACCTTCACCGTATCCGGGGTACCACACGGTCAGCCGATGGGCCCGACTCAGCCGATCGGCGTTCGCCATCGCCGTGGCGATCTGGAGGTGATGGCCAGGGAAACCCTCGTGGTAGGCCGTGGAGATCTGGTGGTAGAGCGGGAACTCGGTTTGGTCGCCAACCGAATACCACACACTCCCGGGGCGGCTGAAGTCCTCGCTCGGGCGGGTGTAGTAGGCGCCGAGCGCGCCTCCCGGCGGCGCAATGTTCACCGTGATGTCGTGGATGCGGGGATCCACGTCGAAGTGTGAGCCGTCGAGACGTTCGACGGCGTCTGCCAGTCGTGCCTCGATCGCCTCACAGAACGCCTCGCGAGACCCCGCTCGCAATTCGGGGTCGGACTCCAGCCGGGCGGTCATCGAATCGAGCGTGGCGCCCGGCTCGATCCGCTGCGCGACCTCGGTCATGACCCCGACCAGTCGCTCGAACTCACCCCACCCCCATGCGTATGCCTCGAGAGCATCCACCGTCATCCCGAGGAACTGCCCGGCCTTTCGCTCGTACGTCTCCCGGCCGACGGCGTCACGATCGCGGCTCGATGGCACGTAGGTCTCTTCGAGATAGCGGGCGAAACCTGCGGCTCCCTCCATGGCCCGTTCGGCCGCGACCCGGAGCCGGGTCGAGCCGAAGCCGGCCCGGTCCGCTCGGTCGACGAGGAGTCGATACGCGGAATGAACCCCCTGAAGTGCCCTGGCCTGCTCGGCCACGGACACCGCCTGGCGTCTGGCGACGACGCGGCCCACCGTGCGTCCCGCCTCGAGCCGGGAGGCGTATTGCTCGAATGCCTCGGGGAGGCGTTCGAGCCGTCCGGCGATCGCATCCCAACCGGCCGCCGAGCTCTGGTCCATCGAGTCGAACGTGGTTCGGAGACCGCGGAAGCTCGAGGCCAGGTGACCGAGGTCCTCGAGATGATCACCGGCCTCGTGGGATTCGATCCGGCGGTCGAGCGACTCCACCAGGACTCGCGCAGCAGTCCGCTGATCCCGATCGGGGTGGTCGAGATGGTCGACGAGTTTGGAACGGGTCGCCCGGGCGAGCTCAACCATCGCCTCCTGACCCGCAAGGTCGTAATCGCTCCATCGGTCGGCACCGCGCGGATCGCCGATCGATGTGGCGAACTCCGGCGCCAGCTCGACCAGGTTCTCGACGTGAGCCGCAGAGATCTCGAAGGGAGTCGCCATCACGCCAGCCTATGTCCAGTCACGGAACAGAGATCGGATCCGGCGGAGGCTCGATGGCAGGGCGCTGGATCGGCACGAATCCGATCGTGAACGTGAAACGTTCGACACCTGTGCCCGGGTCGTCGCCGGCGAGCACGAGCGTGCCGATCAGGCCGTCGACGATCTCGACGGACACATCGAAGTCGCCGCCGCCGATCAAGAGACCGAAGTCGTACAAGCTGCTCGTGAACCTCGTGCCCAGGTCGAGCACGAAATCCCGGTCCACGACGACTGAAAGCTCACCTGCGTCGACGAGTGGCTCGACGACGACCGGGAGCACATCTGCAGGGAGAACGTCGCTTCGCACGAGCGGGTCCTGGACGTTCTGACTGCGTCCACTCACGTCGTACCACGTCTCGAAGTCCGGGTTGAGATCGTCGATGAGGGCGGCGGCATGAAACCCGCGGATGAAGATGGTGTCACCGATCACGCGGGTGAACGCCTGGACCTGAGTGATGTCCTCGTCGGAGAACAGCGACCGCGTGACGTCGAGCAGGCCCTCGTCGTAGTCGACCACCGCATCGACGTTGCCGGACTCGGCATCGACGACGCCCGAGCCGGTGACCGTGAGCTCCGAGCGCCCGGTCTCCGATTCCGACAATTCGTAGTCGGCGATCCAGGTGAACTCGTACGAGTCGAGGTCCGCGGTTGCCTGGGCGGCCTCCTCGATGTCGTCGACCAGGCCCCGATCGGGCGACGTGGTGATCCCACACGCTCCGACGAGTATCGACATCACCACAACTGCGAGCGGACCGGTTCGGATTCGCATGCCATCATGCTGCACTGATCTGCGCGTCTGAGCGAATTGGGAGAGAGCGGTGTTACACAACCTCGGAGTGATGGCACCACCCAGCGAAGAGCACCGGTGGCTCGGAGCGCTCAGTGACGCATTGGGCGACGGCTGGACGGTGGATCGCGTCGAGGCATTCGACACGGGCGAGCTCGAGGTCATCGCCGCCGCTCCGCCGCTCCGCCGGTCGCTGTCCGACTTCTCGAACCTTCGCCTCATCCAGTCTCTGTGGGCGGGAGTCGAAGTGATTCTCAAAGACCCCGGGCTCCGCACCGACATTCCGCTCGCCCGGATGAAGGATCCCGAGATGGAGACGTCGATGGCGCTGTCGGTGCTCGCACACGTGCTGTCGTTCCACCTGCATCACGACGAATACCGGCGCCAGCAGTCGCGATCCGCGTGGAATCAGATCTATGGCGTCGAGCCGGACCGCAGAACGGTGACGATGCTCGGCCTCGGGGCGATGGGGCGGGCGGCGGCCGTTGCGCTGCGGGATGCCGGGTTTCG
>CBDTYK010000076.1:0-6167 GCA_965364595.1 uncultured bacterium | reverse complement strand
AGTGGGGGAAGGTTCCTGCGAGGCGAGGAACGAGCCTCGGAGGTAGGGGGCCAACTCCAACGGCACCCCAAGCGCGCTTCCAACGAAGCCCGCTGAGTTGCGCCGGTGTGAGACAATGAGGACTTATGCGCGCCCGAAAGACAACCGTTCTGCGAGAGATGTTGCCATCCGAGGAGGGCAACATCGAGGACGTCGTCGCCCGCTATCAGCGTGTGGCGCCTGCCGTGACGCGCTTCGCCCGGAGCCTGGCCGGCAACGAGAAGCTGAGGGTTCGCCTCGGGGCCGAATCAACTGCCTCCGACGACGAAGTGGTGTGTGACCCCCGAATCTTCCAGTCCGCATACAACCGAAGTGCGCCGGTCACGCCCACCGAGGTCGCGCTCGCCTCGGCGCTCCATGAAGTGGTGCATCTGATCTCCACCGACCTCGAAGAGGCTCGAGTGATTCCGGATCACTGGCCGGTCGCCTCCGGGAGCGACATCCCCGTCGACTCGCCCGTCGATCTGCTGTCAGCGATCGAGGCGGTGGGCGGCCCGGTGGTCGAATCGATGTTCTTCACGCTCGAGGACGCCAGGCAGGAACGAGTCAGTCTCGACGTCTATCCCGGTGCACGCTCGGTGTTGACAGACCTCTACCGCGCCGGATTCACCGAGTCGGTTCGCAACTCCGGACCGCTCGCCCAATACGCCCTCGGTGTCTTCCTGCTGACAGGCGGATACGCCGAGCGTGACCGACTGGAGCGCTCCTTCGATGCCCGCGCCGCGGTGGCACTCGCCGAGGCTCAGGAAGCGATCGACGAGACGGTCGCGACCACCGACCCATGGGAGGTGGCCGAACAGGCGATCGTGCTCGTGGAGATCGCCAGGGCAAACGGACTGCTGACCAAGCTGAGTGAGCAGCCGTCGACAGCAGAGCGCAAGGCTCAACAACAGGTGGATGCCGACTCGATGGCACAAGGCGTCGACCGGGTCCGGCTGATGTCGCCGATCGTGCGCGACGCCGAGAGTTACAACGAGGCGAAGCGGGCGGCCCAGGCACGCGCCGGGCTGTCGGATCGCAAAGGCGCATCCGAGCTCGGGGGTGACGCATCGACCGATCAGCTGCTCAAGGTTTCTGAGGCCCCGACCATCTTCCTGCCGACTGGTCAAGGGGGCAAGGTCGTCGTGACACGACCGCCGGTGGCCTTCAACCGCTTCGCCTCCGAGGGACGAGCGGCCATCGCCGACGCCGCACGGAAGTGGGACGTCGCCCAGCGCGGCGTCTCGGGCGAACTGTTCCCGCTCTTCGCTGCGAATCAGCGACGTGGGCTCCGCTCGGGCTACGACCAGGGCGATGTATCGCCGCACTCCGCCCTGTTCATCGGCGCCGGTCTGTACACCAGAATGTACGAGCGACGCGCCGCCCGCACCCGGCGGACCTACGCCGTTTCACTGCTGGTCGACGCGTCGGCCTCCATGCTCCAGCCACGCACCGGGCAGCGAGGGCTGAAGTCCTCTTGGGGCATGCCGAGTGCGCTGCTGGGCGCATGGACGCTCGCCAGGCTCTGCGACGAGCTGCAGATCGACTTCGAGGTGGCGCTGTTCAACCGATCGTTCGCTGCCTCCCCGACCGACACCGAGTGGTCGTACACCCGAACACGAAGTCAGGCGACGGCAGGCCTCCGCCAGAGCCAGGGAGGCGCAGCGAATCGTCTGACGACGACCGTCAACCACTACATCGCCAAGCCGTTCGACCGACGTTGGCGGGAGGCCGAGGGTTTGATGGCGGGCATGTTCTACACGGCTGCCGAACCGCGAGCGGCATCGACCGCTGCGCGACGCGACCCGCGTTCGGCGCCACCGGTGTCGATGTTCGACAAGGCGTCGAACGTCGACGAGTTCAACCTGGTCGTCGCTGCGGATCGGATGGGCCGCTTGGGCGCCAATGTGAGGGTGCTCGTCGTCCTGGCCGACGGCATGACGCGCGGCTCGTTGGACGGCCTGCAGACGACGGTCGCCGACATCGAGCGGAACGGAACGACGGTTCTCGGGATCGGGATCGGTGACGACACCGTGTGCTCCGCCTACGAGCGGAATCAGGTCGTTGAGAGCCCCGACGAGTTGACTCGGGCGATGGTGGACGGAGTGCGTGCCTCGCTCCGCCGGTCGCTGGCTCGGAGTGGAATGGACACCTGGTGGCTTCGGAGCGCCCGACCCACCTCGAACATGTGGAAGGAAGGCGTGAATGCCTGAGACGATGCTCTTCGAAGACCCAACCGGCGACGGACGCCCGATCGAACTCGAGAAGTTCACGGTCGATTCGGATCTGCCCGATGCGGAACAGCGGATCGGCAAGATCCCTGTGCCCGACCCGAACTACATCGATCTCGGTGTCCTGTACCGCTTCGCCCAGGTCGAGGAGGTGCGCCGAGAGAACCCCGAGGGGTTCGTCCCACTCCATCTGGCCGTTCGTGGGCACATGGGGACGGGCAAGGACCACGACATCGAACAGTTCGCTGCACGTCTCGGTCTCCCCTACTACCGGATCCCGCTCACCGGGGAGGTCAGAGACGTCACGCTGATCGGCTCGACGAAGCTGCACGGTGATGGGGCCGGCGGCACCGAGTCGCGTTGGGAGGACGGCGACATCACCCGTGCGTTGCGAGGACTCAGCCTCAACAATCTCGCCGAGCTGAACGCCGCCGGCGCCGAGACGCTGTTCGCTCTCCACGGACTCCTGGATCGGTACGCCGCGCTCGATCTGCCGAACGGGGAGACGGTGCCACTCCGTGACGACGTACGGGTGTTCGGGACCATGAACCCGACCGACCTGAGGGACTACGCCGGGACCCAGACGCTCAACAAGGCATTCGCCGACCGCTGGGTGATCTGGGAGAAGAACTTCCCGGGACTGGAACAGGTCGAGGCGATGCTGCGCATTCGCTATCCACGCATGCAGGACTCGTTTGTCGAAGCCATCGCCCGGCTCGGGGTCGAGGTGAACGCCAGCTTCGAGTCGATCGATGCCGGGACGAGGGTCGAGACTCCCCTCAGCCTCAGAAGCCTGCTCGACCGGATGCCGACAGGCCTGATGATCCACGAAGACGCCGAGGACCCGCTCCGGCTCGCCTGGGAGGAGTTCGTGCTCCCCCACGTCGACATCTACGACCGCGACCACTACGAGACCGTGTGGAGCGCCGTGGTCCGCAAGGGCCCGGCCGCCCCGGTGTTCGGATAGCCCGTTTCACGTAACACGTTTCACGTTCCAGGTTCGAACTTGAAACGTGGAACGTGCAACCGCCGAAGTGCCATACACTCACCATCAATGGCTTACGACACCGGAAACCCCGAACTCGATGCGACGATCACCGAGCTGGTCGCCGCCGCCTCGGCCAACGACAACGCCGATCTCATCTCTGAGATCGTCACGACTGCGCTGAAGCTGCATCGCGACGGCGCTCCCCGCGGCGACCTCAAGTTGGTCAACACCGCTCTGAAAGAGATCCGGTACTCGATGCTGGTCTTCAGCAGACACTCCGAGCCCAAGGTCACGATGTACGGGTCGGCCCGGCTTGCGCCAGACAACCCGGAGTATCAGCTCGCCGAGCGGTTCGCCAAGACCATGGCCGGTCGCGGCTGGGGTGTGATCACCGGAGCCGGCCCCGGCATCATGGAGGCCGGCAACCGGGGAGCAGGCCCCGAGAGCTCCTACGGGGTGAACATCCGCCTGCCGTTCGAGTCCGACGCCAACGGTTTCATCGATCCCGAGCGGATCGTGAACTTCAAGTACTTCTTCACCCGCAAGTTGGGCTTCGTGAAGGAATCCCATGCCTTCGCACTGTTTCCCGGCGGATTCGGCACGCTCGACGAGAGCTTCGAGCTCCTCACCTTGATCCAAACCGGTAAGAGCGACATGCACCCGATCGTGCTCCTCGAGACCGAAGGGGCCGGCTACTGGGAGCCCATCGTCGACTTCTGTCAGAACGTCCTGATCGAACAGGGACTGATCGGTCCCGAAGACATGAATCTGTTCATGCTGTTGAACGACCCCGAAGAGGCGGCCGATGTCATCTGCAGGTTCTATGCCAACTATCAGAGTCAGCGATACGTCAACGGCCGTCTCGTCATGCGGCTCCTCGAGGCGCCCGACGCCGAGACCCTCGCGCGGTTGAATCGGGCCTATGTGGACATCATCACCGAAGGTGAGATGGAGATCATCGAGCCGACACCCGCCGAGGTTCGCGATGAGGACTCGCTGGACTGCGCCCGTGTCGCTCTATGGTTCGACCGGAGGCATTTCGGGCGGCTTCGCATGCTGATCGACGACTTCAACGCCATCGTCGAACAGCGTACGTCGGTCCATCCGCCCTCACCGTTCGACGAAGAGCAGGCCGATCGGAGCTGGTGAAACGGCCCCGCCTGGCCATACGCGGCGTGAATGGCACTAAAATCGTTCCGTGCGCGAAATACTCTCTGACCTCGTAGCGGAACAGCAGTTCCTCGACCAGTACCTCCAGCAGGTGAACCTGAAGCTGTGGGACAAGGAAACCCCGGCCAAGGGCTGGTCGATCCGGGACACCATCTCACACCTCGCAGACTACGAAGAACTCGCCGCCGCGGTCATCGCCGGTGAGGCAGACCTCGAGCGCTACCGATCTGCCTCCGACCTCGACGTCATCCGCCAAGAGGCCGTCGAGAAGGGCCGGAAGATGCGTCCCCAGGACGTGATCGAGTGGTGGCGGAACGGTCGGGCGAAGGTCGTCGAGCCGCTCTCGCACATGCAGGCCTCCGATCGAGTGGAGTGGATCACGGGCGAGGTCAGCGCCAAGACACTCGCCACGACACGTCTGATGGAGACCTGGGCGCACGGGCTCGACATCTATGCAGCCACCGACGCCGAGATCGAGGACACCCAACGGATCAGGCACATCTGCTGGCTCGGGTGGAAGTGCCTTCCGCACAGCTTCAAGGAGGCGGGTCTCGACTACGTGCCGATCCGGGTCGAGGTGATCGGACCGGGCTATGCAAAATGGGTGTACGGGCCTGATGACGCCCCGAACCTCATCAAGGGCTCCGCGTCAGACTGGGCGAGACTGGCCGTGCGGCGGATCAAGCCCGAGGACACCAGGCTCAAGCTGACCGGTGAAGGCGCAGAGCAGGCCGTTCGGGTGGTCCAGGCCTACCTGTGACCATCCCCTCCCTCATCGGGATGGTCCATCTGGGAGCGCTTCCTGGCGCCCCTCGGTACAACAACGACTTCGACGCGGTTCTCGAACGGGCCGTCTCCGATGCCGAGACCCTCGCACGAGCCGGTTTCGACGCCGTCATGGTCGAGAACTTCGGTGACGCCCCGTTCTTCGCCGACGACGTGCCGGCCGTGACGGTCGCCGCCATGACTAGAGCAATCACGGAGATCTCCCACGCCATCGATCTGCCTCTCGGCGTCAACGTGCTCCGCAACGACGCCCTGAGCGCCATGTCGATCGCCGCTGCAACCGGCGCCGCGATGATCCGGGTCAACGTGCTGTCGTCGATGATGTACACCGACCAGGGCCCGATCGTCGGACGTGCTGCCGGGTTGGCCCGACTCAGAGCGGCGATCGCCCCTGATGTGCTGGTCCTGGCGGATGTCTTCGTGAAACACGCCTCTCCCCCACCGGGCGCCACCATCGAGTTGTCCGCCATCGACGCCTGGGAGCGCTCCGGGGCCGACGCGCTGGTGATCTCGGGGACCGGAACGGGCACGTCGGTCGACCTCGAGGATCTCCGGCGGGTGGCGAGGGTCGTTCCCGAAGCTCCGCTCGTCATCGGATCCGGGGCCGATGCCGGCAACGTCGCAGCGCTCGCCGAGACGGCCGGTTCGGTGATCGTGGGGTCGTCGCTGAAGCCGAATCACGACGTGACGAGGCCGATCGACGAGACGCTCGCCGCCGAGTTCGTGACCGCTGCGCGAGCCGCAGGACTCGGCTAGCACCACCGGCCGGCCGTTCACCGGAGTCTCCCGGCGGCTCGGCGCGCTCGAATCCATCCGCCGCCCGGCGTCGCTGCGCCCTGCCCCGCTGTGTTCGCTGCGCCAGTCCTGCTGACTAGTTCGTTTGTGCATCGTCGAATGGTCCTCCAGATTTCGACCGTCATGGGTCGATGGGACCACATGAAGACATCCAGGGACGGATACCGGAAAGGCGGGCA
>CBDTYK010000075.1:0-6172 GCA_965364595.1 uncultured bacterium | reverse complement strand
TGTTGCGCGTACCCCCCGATATCCCGAGGTTTTCCCTTGCGTTCCCGAATCTCCCCTCTCTTCGTCGCCGCAGCGCTCGTGCTGTCTGCGTGTGGCGGCGGCACTCAGGTGGTCGCCACGGTCACTGACGGTGACCTGTACTCGTTCGAGATCGACGAACAGATGGTCGAGGAGCTGTCGTCCTCGACAGGCGCCGTCGACCGAAGCCAGTTCGCACAGGATCTGACCAACACGATCGTCGAGTTGATCGTGATCGCTCGAGCCGAGTCGGACTTCGACGTCACATTCAGCGACGAGGAGATCGATGCTCGCACCGACGAGCTGTCCACCGAGTTTGCAGCCGAGATCGAGGCGAACGGCTTCACAGACGAGCGGATCCGGCGGGTCGCCCACCAACAGCTGGTCGCCGATGCCGTCCAGCAGCTCTTGGTCGAACAGGAGGGCCCGGTCACCGACGAGGAGATCGACGCCTTTGTCAACGACACGATCAGGGGACAGACCGAGGTCTGCGCTTCCCACATTCTCCTCGACACCGAAGAAGACGCTGAGGCTGCGCTCGAGCGGGTGCAGGGTGGTGAGGACTTCGCCGAAGTGGCGATGGACGTCTCGACCGGACCGTCCGGTCCTGACGGCGGCGACCTCGGCTGCGCCCAGCTGGGCAACTACGTGCCCGAGTTTGCCCAGGGTGCCTTCGAGGCCGAGGTGGGCGTGGCAACCGAGCCGGTCCGGTCGTCCTTTGGATGGCATGTGATCCTCGTCAACGAGCGGACCGACCCCGACATCGACATCGACGTGGTGCGCGAGAACGCGGCCACTGTCCTGTCGGCTCAGGGTGGGCAGAACCTCGTGCAGGACTGGCTCCTCGCTGCCGTCGGGGACGCCGAAGTCGCGGTGGAGTCGGAATACGGCGAATGGGTCGTGTCCCCCGAGGGGATCCCGCAGGTGGCGCCTCCGGCATGATCGATGTCGTCGGACTCGGTCCCGGTGATCTGAGTCGGGTTCCGGCGCCGACCCTCGAGCTGTTGATGGACCGGGAGGCGACCGTGATCGCCCGGACGATCGATCATCCGGCCGCCGCAGAGCTCGCGGAGCGCCGTTCGGTGGTCTTCTGTGACGACCTCTACGAGACGTCCGAGTCGTTCGATGACGTCTACGAGGCGATCGCGGAACGGGTCGTGGCCGCCTCCGGGCGCGGGCGCGTGATCTATGCGGTCCCCGGTTCCCCGTCGGTCGGTGAGCTGGCCGTCCCCAAGATCCTCGAGCGCGCAGCCGCGACCGTCCATCCCGCCGAGTCGTTTCTCGATGCCGTGTTCCGGACCGTTGGCGTCGATCCGCTCGCCGACGGCTTTCAATTGCTCAACGCTCACGACTTGCCGGCGGTCCTGTCGTTTGCCACTCCCACCGTCATCGGTCATGTCGACGACCCGGCAGTGCTCGGAGACCTGGCGGCGCTGATCGACCGGACCGCTCCCGATGGACTCGAGATCACGGTGCTGCGCGGGGTCGGGGCGTCGGACGAGGAAATCTGGCGCGGGACGCCGGCGCACGCCCCGGCTCGGCTTGCCGGCGTCCGGACGTCCGTGTTCGTGCCCGCACACCCCAACGGCCTCGTCGGCGTGGTCGACATGATGCGCCGGCTTCGCAACGAGTGCCCCTGGGATCGCAAACAGACCCACGAGAGTCTGATTCGCTACCTGGTCGAGGAGACCTACGAGTTGATCGAGGCGCTCAACTACCTGATCGATGGGGATGCCGACGATCTCGGTGCGTACGCCGAGGTGGAGGAGGAGCTGGGTGATGTGCTGCTCCAGGTGCTCTTCCATTCCGTGATCGCCGAAGACGAAGGCGCGTTCGGCATCGCCGACGTCGCCCATACGCTCCGGACGAAGATGGTCAGGCGCCATCCTCATGTGTTCGGTGACATCGACGCGGCCGACGCCGAGACGGTGAAGCGCAACTGGGACGACATCAAGGCGGCGGAGAAGGGTGCTGCCCCCGAGTCCCTGCTCGATGGGATCGCCGCCATGCCCGGCCTCTCCCGGTCGATGGAGCTGGGGCGCCGGGCAGCCAACGTGGGGTTCGACTGGCCGAACCTCGACGGGGTCCGGGCCGCGGTCATCGAGGAGCTCGCCGAGCTCGACAAGGCCGTCACCGGCGAGGGCCGGCGGCGGGAGCTCGGAGATGTGCTGTTCTCGGTCGTCAACCTCGCCCGACATCTCGACATCGACCCGGAAGCAGCCCTCCAGTCCTCGGCATCCCGATTCGACCGCAGGTTCCGCCGGATGGAACGCGCAGGCGATCTCGCCGAACTCGATCTCGACGCCATGAATGCGTTGTGGCACGAGGCGAAATCGGCGCCCGGTGACTGAGCGAGGCTCACCCGATCTCACGACCGTCGCTGCTAGTTTCAGAGGAGCACAACGAGAAGGGATCGCAATGTCCACCAAGATCGTCGACATTCGAGCCCGTGAGATCCTCGACAGCCGTGGGAACCCCACCGTTGAGGCCGACGTCCACCTCGCTGGCGGGGCGTTCGGTCGGGCGGCGGTTCCGAGCGGGGCGTCGACTGGGGCACTCGAAGCGATCGAGCTTCGGGATGGCGGAGACCGCTTTGGCGGCAAAGGGGTTTCGCAGGCTGTCGACAACGTCCGAAACGTCATCACTCCGCAGTTGCTCGGTGTCGATGCAACGCGTCAGGAGCAGATCGATCAGACCATGCTCGATCTCGATGGCACGCCCAACAAGGCGAACCTCGGAGCGAACGCCATCCTCGCGGTCTCGCTCGCCACAGCGCGGGCCGCCGCGGCGGGCACCGGGCTGCCGCTGTATCGCTATCTGGGTGGGCCGGCAGCACGAACGCTGCCGGTTCCCTGCTTGAACGTGCTCAATGGTGGTGCCCACGCCGCCAACTCGGTCGACATCCAGGAGTTCATGCTCGTGCCGGGTGGGTTCGCGTCGTTCCGTGAGGCGTTCACTGCCGGCGTCGAGGTCTATCACGCACTCAAGAAGGTGCTGGCAGGTCGTGGTCTCGCCACCAACGTCGGTGATGAGGGCGGATTCGCCCCGA
This sequence comes from uncultured bacterium, assembly GCA_965364595.1. Lineage (GTDB taxonomy): Bacteria > Actinomycetota > Acidimicrobiia > Spongiisociales > ZC4RG35 > JAHEDH01. The sequence goes on along the minus strand of CBDTYK010000075.1, from coordinate 3,105 downwards.
ACCTGCCGACCAACCGAGCGGCGCTCGAGTTGCTGTTCGAGGCGATCGAGTCCGCCGGCTACACGCCCGGCGAAGAAGTCGCTCTGGCGCTCGACGTGGCCGCATCCGAGATCTACCGAGAGGGGAGCTACCAGCTCGAAGGCAAGGAGCTCTCATCCGAAGAGATGGTTGCCTTCCTCGCCGAACTGATCGACGAGTTCCCACTCGTCTCCGTGGAAGACGGCATGGACGAGGCCGACTGGCCCGGCTGGGCGCGACTCACCGAAGAGGTCGGGTCGCGGACGCAGCTGGTCGGTGACGACCTGTTCGTCACGAACGAGGAGATCCTCAAGCGCGGCATTGCCGACAAGGCCGCCAACGCCATCCTCATCAAGGTCAACCAGATCGGATCGCTGTCGGAGACACTGCACACGATGCAGACAGCGGAGGGAGCGAGCTTCGGTCGGATGGTGAGCCACCGCTCTGGCGAGACCGAAGACTCGTTCATCGCCCACCTCGCCGTCGCCACGAACGCCGGGCAGATCAAGACCGGCGCTCCAGCTCGCGGTGAGCGCACTGCCAAGTACAACCAGCTGCTTCGGATCGAAGAGGCGCTCGGCGACTCGGCGCGTTACGCCGGATGGGCGCCCTTCCGGAGACAGAGGTGATCTCGGTTCGCCGACCCGCCGTCACGCTCGTGGTGGTTGCGGTTGCCGTCGTCCTGTTGGCCATCGCAACGAATGTCGTTCCCTTCCGCCAGGTCGTCGATCAGCGGTCGGAGATCGGCGAGGCGAGAGATCATCTGGCGGCGCTCGTCGCCGAGAACGCCACGCTCACCCAGCAGGTTGCGGCGCTCGAGACGCCCATCGAGGTGGAGCGGATCGCCCGGGAGAAACTCGGATACGTTCGGCCCGGAGAGACCGCCTATGTCGTGATCGCTCCGGAGGTCGAAGCCGAGGTCGTTGCTGCCCCGCTCGAGCCGGCGATCGAAGAGCCGTCGTTCCTCGCGAAGCTGTGGGCCTACGTGACCGGAGCAGATCTGGTCTCGGAGTGAGCGACTCCGACGTCATGGAGGCGCAAATCGGTCGGCCGCTCCGCGGTGATCCGTCGGTCGCGGCGCGATGTCACCTGGGCCTCCCCACCGTTGCGGCGGTCGAGCCGATCCTCGAGGACGGCACACCGTTCCCGACTCGTTTCTGGCTGACGTGTCCTCTGGCCGCCAAGCGGATCGGCCGGCTGGAGTCGATCGGCGGTGTCCGGCGGATGGAGGCCAAACGCCAATCTGATCGAGAGTTCGATGCCGCGCTCACCCAGGCTCATGTGCGGTATGGGGCCCAACGGGACGCGCTGATTCCGGCGGATCACGAAGGCCCGATCCCGAGCGGGGGAGTGGCCGGTCTGACGCAGGGCATCAAATGCCTCCACGCCCACTACGCCGACACCGCGGCGGGCAATGACAACCCGGTCGGTGCGGTGGTGGCAGGATGGATCGAGCCGCTGAACTGCACGACCCCCTGCGTCGCGGACGGCGCACGGAATCCACTGTGGGAGGAGCCCGAATGAAACGGGCCGGTGTCGACATCGGCACCAACACCATGCGTCTCCTCATCGTCGATGACGAGGGCACCACGCTGCGGCGTGATGTCGAGATCACCGGTCTCGGTACCGGTCTGGACGCAACCGGCGCCCTGGCAGACGACGCGGTCGACCGCACGCTCGCGGTCCTCGCCGCGTTCGGCCGGTCGATCGCAGACCACGACTGTGACCATGTCAGAGTCGTGGCGACGGCGGCCAGCCGTGATGCAGCCAACGGGGATGAGTTCATCGCCAGTGCCACGGAAGCGCTCGGACATCGCCCCGAGGTGATCGGAGGTGCCGATGAGGCCCGGCTCGCCTATGCCGGCGCCATGGCGGCACTCGACCCGCCTCCGGATGTGACCCCCTTGGTCGTCGACATCGGTGGCGGCAGCACCGAGTGTGTCGACGCCGCCAACGCCATCTCGAGCCGGATCGGATCGGTGCGGATCACCGATCGGATGCTGACCGAACGGCCGGTCGGCTTTGGTCGCCTCGTCGACGCATCCCGGGCGATCGAAGCTGCGCTCGAGGCGCATCCGGAACCGGGAGTCCGCTACTGGATGGTCGGGGTGGCCGGCACCTGGACCAGCATCGCCGGGTTGTTGCGACGCGAGTACGTGGTGGGGGAGATGCACGGATCGGTGGTGAGCCGGCTCGAACTCGACCGCCTCGTCATCACCCTTGCCGCCACGGGTTTCGAGGAGACCGCCGCGCTCCCCGGCCTCCATCCCAAGCGAGCACGGGTGATCCTGGGCGGCGCCATGATCGCCCGCGAGGCCATGCGACGCTTCGACGTTCCCGAGGTCACCATCTCCGAGTCCGACCTCCTCGACGCCCTCGTCCTCTGACTCCAACCCAGGGTTGCTGAGCACACTCGGTGCGGATTCGAGCGCAAGGTTCGTGAGGGTGCCCAGGGGTACGCTGGTGCGAATGCCCGGGTGGCGCAACAGGTCGACGCACTCGTCTTAAACACGAGGGCCGCAAGGCAGTGTGGGTTCGAATCCCACCCCGGGCACTTCGAGATGCATCACATCGGGCGTCGCCGGGTAAGCCTCGCCAACGACGAGAAAGAGGGCTCATGAACCCGATCGACATCGACGCACTCGTGGCTCGAGCCGCCGAGGCCAGACAGCTCGCCTACGCGCCGTATTCCGGCTTCCTCATGGGAGCAGCCGTGATGACGGCCTCCGGTCAGGTCCATCCCGGGAGCCTCGTCGAGAACGTTTCGCTCGGGCTGGCCATGTGCTCTGAGCGAGTAGCGATGTTCTCGGCGGTCGCAGCGGGCGATTCGGAGATCACGGCGATCGCGCTCGTGTCCGAACGCACCGGCGATCAGATCACCATGCCATGCGGTGCCTGCTGCCAGGTTGCACTCGAGCTCGGCGGCCCCGCCGTGCACGTCGTTGCGGCCGATCCGAGCGGATCCCTCACGCAGTCGACGATCGGCGAGCTGCTTCCGAAGGGGCCCCACAAGTCGCTTTGAGCGCTCACGATGTAGCACGGCTCGCCGAACGAGTCCCGAGCGGCAGCAATCGACGACCGCTTCGA
>CBDTYK010000074.1:0-6175 GCA_965364595.1 uncultured bacterium | reverse complement strand
CTCGGCGGGGACCGCTCACTGCCACCGCGGCTCACCCGTCTCGCCGACGAACTCCCTGCTCCCCTGCTGGCGGCGCTCGTCGCGATCTCGACGTTCACGAGCGATGCGGCATGGACGGTCGACGCTCGGGTCATCGGGCTGGGTGCCGCTGCGGTCGCGCTGTGGAAGCGGCTGCCGTTCGTGGTTGTGGTGATCGTCGCAGCGGTGGCCACGGCCCTGGCGCGTGCGATCTGACGATCGACCCTTTCACGCTCGCGGCTTGCGCACCTCGCTGAGATCGAAGCGGACCGGTCGACGGGTGGCGCGGAAGTACCCGACGTTCTGACAGCGGGTGTGACCGACCCGCCACGTCGACGCCTGCGGCTGGTGGACATCGCCGAAGAAATGGAAGGCGGGTTGGACGTCGTACAGATACTCGAGGATCGGCTGCGAGCCGCGTTCGAGCCTCCCGGTCACGACGTCCCGATAGAGCGGTTCGACCGCGGGCGGAAGGTGTGAGCACAACACTTCGACTTCTCCGAGACCGGAGAGCTTCGAACGCATCTCGTCGTCGGTGACCTCACCCTGGGCTCCCAGTGGGGTCTCGACCCCTCCACCAACGAATCCGAACCTCACACCGTCGATCTCGACCACCTCGCCATCGACGAAGGTGGCGCTCGACGGAAGGTGGCTCTTCATCAGGGCCGGGCGATCGACGTTGCCGAACGTGACCCATGCCTCGATCCCGTCGAGCGCCGCACCCGCCTGCTCGTACTGGCGTACGGCGGCCTCGTGGAACGCCGCCCTCATGACATCAGGGTCGGTTGCGTGCTCCCTCCACAGCCGTCGCATCCCTTCATAGTCCCCAGTGGCACGAGCGTCCGCCGCTGCGAGTGCGAACTCTCGTCCGAGGACATCCGCGGTGATGCCTTCGCCGGTCCGATAGTCGAGGAGATTCAGGAGGTCACCGAGCACGAGGAGCGGTTCGTTGGATGCCTTGAGGTCAGCCACCGCGTCGAATGCGCCATGCACATCCGAGATGAGCAGCATCAGTCCGAAACTTCCGTCGATCGGGTCTCTGCGTCGGCGACGCTCGTGTCACGATCGAAGATCGGCCGGCCGGCATACCATGCGAGAGCTGCGGCGCCGATCACCGCCAGCACCAGCGCAACCGGCCAACTGATGTCACGGGGCGAGAACTCGGCGGACAAACCCGCCATCGAGAACCCGACCAATCCGGCAACTACGCGCCGGCCGGGGACGCCGAACCGTTCCTCGGGGTCGAGGCGCTTGCGCTCGGAGCCTGCGTAGACGCTGTGAGCGAGGATCCACGACACGAGCGCGATCAACCCGATCACGAGCACGACGGCGTAGACCCGGACCATCGCTCAGTTGGTGACGGCGCCGGTGTCGGCCGAGCCGACCAGGCGGGCGTACTTGCCGAGCACACCACTGTCGTAGCGAGGCGGATGCGGCTTCCAGTCGGCTCGACGCTCGGCGATGGTCGCATCGTCGACGAGAAGGTCGAGTTGCCGGTTCGCAATGTCGACTCGCACGCGATCGCCGTTCTGAACGAGGCCGATCGGGCCGCCGGTCTCGGACTCGGGTGCGACATGGCCGATGCACAGTCCGGTGGTGCCCCCGGAGAAGCGACCGTCGGTGATCAGTAGGACATCCTTGCCGAGTCCTGCCCCCTTGATCGCCGCTGTGATCTGGAGCATCTCTCGCATTCCAGGCCCGCCGGCCGGGCCTTCGGTGCGAATCACGACCACGTCGCCTTTCTCGATCCGGTGGCCGAAGAGCGCCTCCAACGCCAACTGCTCACCGTCGAACACCTTTGCCGGCCCCTCGAACACGTCGAGCTCGATGCCGGCGACCTTGACGACTGCACCGTTCGGGGCGAGCGACCCTCGCAAGACGGCGATGCCACCCTCGTGCGCGAGCGGATCGTCGATCGGGCGGATCACGTCCTGGTCGGTCGGGAACGACACACCTTCGAGGTTCTCGGCCATGGTCTTGCCGGTGACGGTCATCGTGTCTCCGTGGAGCAGCCCGGCATCGAGGAGGGCCCGGAGCACCACCGGCACGCCCCCGATGCGGTCGAGATCCACCATGTGGTACCGGCCGAACGGCTTGAGGTCGCCGAGGTGCGGCGTCCGTCGGCTGATCCGGTCGAAGTCTTCGAGCTCCAATTCGACACCCGCCTCGTGGGCGATTGCCAGGAGATGGAGCACCGCGTTCGTCGAGCCACCCAACGCCATCACCGTGGTGATCGCGTTCTCGAACGCCTCTCTGGTCATGATCTGACGCGGCCGGATCCGATTGCGGAGCAGGCCCATCACAGCCTCACCCGATTGCACGGCGTAGTCCCTCAACCTCGGATCGATCGCGGGCACGGAAGCCGAGCCGGGCAGCGACATGCCGATCGCCTCTCCGACCGATGCCATCGTGTTCGCAGTGAACATGCCGGCGCATGATCCGGCGCCGGGGCAGGCGCTCTTCTCGATCGCTGTCAGCTCCTCGGTGGTCATCCGACCTTCGGAGTGCGCACCGATCCCTTCGAAGACGTCGACGATCGAGATGTCCCGCCCCTGGTATCGGCCAGGGAGGCTCGAGCCGCCGTAGAGGAACACCGACGGGAGATTCGTCCTCGCCGCCGACATGAGCATCCCGGGGAGCGATTTGTCGCACCCGGCGATCGTGACCAATCCGTCGAAGCGCTCTCCATGGGCGACCAGCTCGACCGAGTCTGCGATGACCTCCCGAGACACGAGCGACGCCCGCATCCCTTCGTGGCCCATCGAGATGCCATCGGAGACGGCGATGGTCGTGAAGACCAGACCGACACCTCCGTCGCTGCGCACTCCCTCCTTGGATGCTCGAGCCAGTTCGGGCCCTGTGATGTTGCAGGGCGTGACCTCGTTCCCGGCCGACACCAGCCCGATCTGGGGCTTGTCGAAGTCATCGTCTTCGAGCCCGACGGCGCGAAGCATCGCCCGAGCCCCGGCCTTGGCGGGGCCCTCGGTCACATCCTGGGAGTGAATCTTGAGGTCCATGGCGGACAGGGTACGCGCTCGTGCGGCATGCGGCATGCGGCATACGGCATGCGGTTCGAGCCGAAAGACGTGCGCTCGATCGCCATCACCACCTGTCGTCACCCAACGCAACGAGCCCAGCAAGTGTGCGCTCTGCGACAGTCGACACGCACGCCGCACACCGCAGAGCGCATACCCAAGGACAACAACACACATGGGGTGCCCGCGCAACCGCTATTGTGAATCTCTCCCTTCCGCAAGCTTTCAGAAAGCTCGTCTGATGTCACGTATCCCAACTCTGCCCAACGCCGAGTTCCCCGTCCCCCAGAGCCTCGGTCGCGTCGTCGATCTCGCACAGAACCTCTGGTGGTCCTGGCACCCCGAGGGCCGGGACCTGTGGGTTCAGCTCAATTCATCCGCCTGGGAGCAGTACCACAACCCGGTCCAGGTACTGGCAACGCTCGATCGGTCCCGCTGGCTCGAGCTGGAACAGATCGAAGCCGTTCACGACGCGTACAACACCGCGATCCAGGCGTTCGACCGATACATGTCAGGCCGCAAGACCTGGCTATCGCGCCAAACCGCCGAATTGGACGGTCCCGTGGCGTACTTCTGCACGGAGTTCGGGGTCCACCCTTCGCTCCCCCTCTACTCGGGTGGCCTCGGGATCCTCGCCGGCGACCACGCCAAGTCGGCCTCGGACCTGGGCATCCCGTTCATCGGTGTCGGCCTGTTCTACCGGCGCGGGTACTTCCGTCAAGAGGTCGATCCCAGCGGTGACCAGCAGCACATCTACCCACGCCTCGACGTCCGCGACCTTCCGATCAAGCCGGTGGCGGGCCCGGGAGGCGGGCAACTGAAGGTGACCGTCGAGTTCCCCGGCCGGGAAGTCTCGGTCGCCGTGTGGAAGCTCGACGTGGGCCTCACCGAGCTGCTGCTGCTCGACACCGACATTCCCCAGAACGCGCAGTCGGACCGCCCGATCACCCACCAGTTGTATGTCTCCGGACGCGAGATGCGGTTCTGCCAGGAGCTGATCCTCGGCGTCGGCGGTGTTCGGGCTCTGGAGGCGCTCGGGATCGAGCCCAGCGTCTTCCACGTCAACGAGGGGCACGCCGCCATGTCCATCATCGAGCGCACTGCTCGTGAAGTCGAAGGAGGCGTGACCCTCGAGGCAGCACGGGACAGCCTCCGTGCCCGCACGCTCTTCACGCTCCACACTCCGGTTCCGGCAGGCAACGAGACCTTCCACCACTCGATCGCCGAGAAGTATCTCGGGCCCTGGGCGGAGCGGCTCGGCATCACCATGCCCGAACTGCTCAACATGGCAGCGGCCGATGAGGGCAACACCGACATGTTCGACCTCGGTGCCCTCGCCATCCGTTCGTCCGCCATCACAAACGGCGTGTCGAAGAAACACGGCGAGGTGTCCTCCCACAGCTGGCAGCATCTCATCGGAGGACCGGCCGCTCACGTCACCAACGGCGTCCACACGCCGACCTGGCTCGGTCGTGACGGCGGGAAGATCTTGGGACGTGAGCTCGGACGCTCGTGGCCCTCGAAGCTGCTCGAGAAGCCCGAACTACTCGACCGGGCGCGGGAGATCCCCGATGAGCTGATCTGGAACGCCCACCAGGGCCGCAAAGAGATCTTCGCGCGATTCGCCCGCGGACGCCTTCGAGGCCAGTTCGCACGTCACGGGGCTTCTCCCGACGAGCTCCGAGCGGTCGACTCGATGCTTCCGACGGATCGGCTGACGCTCGGGTTCGCACGCCGATTCGCCACCTACAAGCGTGCAACGTTGATGTTCCGCGACCGTGGGCGGCTGCATCACATCCTCACCAATCCCGAGCGTCCGATCCAGGTCGTGTTCGCCGGGAAGGCTCATCCAGCCGACAAGCTCGGACAGGCGTTCATCAGAGAGCTCTCCGAGCTGGCCCGATCAGACGACTTCCGTGGACACGTGTACGTGCTCGAGGACTACGACGCCCGCGTGGCTCGCTTCATGGTGCAGGGCGTCGACGTCTGGGTGAACAACCCGCGTCCCCCGATGGAGGCGTCCGGCACGTCCGGGATGAAGGCCGCGATCAACGGCGTGCCGAACCTCTCGGTCCTCGACGGCTGGTGGATCGAGGGGTACAACGGCAAGAACGGGTGGGCGTTCGGCAACGATCATCCCAACCCGGACTACGAGGGCGCCGACGGACACGACGCCCACGAGTTCTATCGCGTGCTCGCCGACGAGGTCGCACCCCTCTACTACGACGTCGACCCGGAGACGGGTCTGTCTTCGGGTTGGATCGAAGTGATGCGGGAGGCGATCGCAACGTCGATCCGTGACTTCTCGACTCACCGAATGGTCGCCGACTACTGCGATCTCGCCTACTTCCCCATGGGGGCATCCAACCTCGTCAACGCCGACTGAAGGATTCCGGCAACCTCGGGGTCCAACGTGGACGCGTCGAGACCTTCGAGTGTGGCTCGGGCCGCTGTGCCCCCGATTCGGCCGAGCGCCCAGATGGCGTGATCGGCGAGTAGCGGGTCATCGCCGCCTGCGTACTCGGAGAGCACACCGACCGCCGACTCGTCTCCACCGTTCCCCAGCGCATTCAGCAGGTTGCGTCGGAGATAGCGCATCTTGCGGCCAGGGACATAGAACCGATCGAAGCTCGCGTCGAGTTGCTCGTCACTGAGTGCCAGCAGGTCGACCAGGTCTTCACGGCCCCGCAGGTCCGTCGACCCCTCGAGCAGTCGGTGACCGGGTGGACAGGCATCCAGACAGTCGTCACAGCCATAGATTCGGTCACCGATCGCCTCTCGGAATTCGAGCGGCAGTGGCCCGCGCTGTTGGAGGAGTGCGGCAATGCATCGTCTCGCGTCCAGCACACCTGGCGCAACGAGAGCGCCAGTCGGGCAGGCGGGCAGACAGGCGCTGCATGTGCCACAAGACCGGTCGTCCGGCGCGGTCACCTCGAGTGGCGCCGACGTGACGATCGATCCCAGCAGGATCCAGGGGCCGAGCCGATTGGTCAGCACCATCGTGTTCTTCCCCCACCATCCGATACCGGCACGCACTGCGGCGGCGCGATCGACCAGGCGGTTGTCGTCCACCAGCACCTCGGCGAGATGACCCTGATGTCGTAGTCGGTGGGCCAGGTTGG
>CBDTYK010000073.1:0-6215 GCA_965364595.1 uncultured bacterium | reverse complement strand
TCTCACTGCGTACGTCACGCATACCCCAGGGGTATCAGAGGGGGTGGACAGATCGGTTTCGGTATGCGCAGTGCGGTCATGCCCGCGATCGGCGCTGCGTTGATCGACACGTCCGTTCGGCGCGGGCCGGCAACGTCGCCCCGACCGAGGCGCACGCCGCAAAGCGCAGGCCGGCAGAGCCTCAGATCCCGCCGAGTCGGTCCATCGGCCAGATCCGGACCACTGCCTCGCCGATCACGTCCTCGACAGGGATCGGACCGAAGACCCGACCGTCGGACGAACTGTTCCGGTTGTCCCCCATCATGAACAGGTGGCCGTCGGGGATCGTCTGGGGCCCGAAGTCGGGCATCGACGTGCCAGGCTGGAGGTACGGCTCGTCGATGGCGAAGCCGTCGACGTAGACCTGGTTGTCGCGAATCTCGATCTCTTCGCCCTCGAGCGCGACGACCCGCTTGACGAGGTCGTCGTATGGAGACGTGCGGATCCCGAGTGCTTCGAGCACCGATCGCACGACAGCCTCGGGAACGGATTCCTCCTCTTCGACCCGGTACGGGTTCTCGAAGACGAGGATCTCACCGCGTTCGATCTCCCCGAACACCTCGTGGACCTTCGAGACCATCACACGGTCGTCGACCTCGAGCGTCGGGATCATCGAACCTGACGGGATGTAGAAGGGCTGGATGACGAACGTCTTGATGACGACGGCGACGACCAACGCAGCGAGCAACAGACCTGGGAGCTCATATAGGAACGACCCGCCGGAGTCCTTCTCTGGTTCCTCTTGCGGGTCGTCTCCGGTTGGGGCGTCGATGTCCGTGACTCGATCCACGGACGCTCAGTCGCGCTTTTCCTTGATGCGGGCCGACTTCCCGGACCGCTCACGGAGGTAGTACAGCTTGGAGCGCCGCACATCACCGCGACGGACCACCTCGATCTTCTGGACGATCGGGGCATGAAGGGGGAACACCCGCTCGACGCCGACACCGAAGCTCACCTTGCGAACGGTGAACGAGGCGCGGGTCCCGTCGCCGTTGCGGGCGATCACGATGCCTTCGAAGATCTGTACTCGTTCCCGGCCGCCTTCGACGACGCGGACGTGGACCTTGACTGTGTCACCGGTCCTGAAGTCGGGGATGTCGTCGCGCAGGTGGGCGCTTTCGAGCATGTCGAGATTGTTCATTGGAAACTCCTCAGAGGATCGGGCGGCCGCCCGGAGCAAGGGATGATAACACCAGCCGGGAACTGACGTCCAAACCCGGTCACAGGTCTCGAGTCGGACGGAGAGCTCGCAGCTGTCGAGACTGAGACAGCCGCACCCGATGCAGCCATCGAGTCCGTCCCGAAGCTCCTCGAGAGCGAGAATCTCCCGGTCGAGGCGTTTCCGCCACGCCTTCGAGATTCGCTGCCAGTCGGCGTTGGTCGGCGATCGCCGGGTCGGAAGCGTGGACAGTGCCGCTCGGATCTCTTCGAGGCTCAGCCCAACGTGTCGGGCGGCGGCGATGAACGCCAGCCGTCGAAGCTCTGCGCGATGGAACCTGCGCTGTCCCCCGCTGGTGCGCTCTGCGGAGATCAATCCCTCACGCTCGTAATACCGCAGCGCCGAGGGTGAGAACCCGCTGCGCTCGGCGGTCTGACTGACGGTGAGGAGCTCTTCGACCATTGAGATTCTCTTTCGTCGTGCAGTGTGCTGCCGGTCGTGATTCCGAGTTTCTCGGACGACCCCTTGACTTGAAGTTGACTTCAACTTGTACGTTAGTCCGACAGCAACATCACAGGAGTGAAACTCATGCCAACTGCAATCGTCACTGGTGGAACCCGCGGCCTGGGTCGAGCACTGGTCGCACACCTCGTTTCGGAAGGGTGGAGAGTCGTGTTCGACGCGCGCCGGCACCCCGATGTCGAGCGGATGCTCGCCGAGATCGATGCACTCGCACCTGCATCGACCGTGATCGGGATCTCTGGCGACGTCACCGACGCGCTTCACCGGTCCGAACTGGCACGAGCCATCGGTGACAGCGGTCTCGACCTCTTGGTCAACAACGCCGGCGCGCTCGGACCGACTCCGCTCCCCCGCCTGGTCGACGTTGCGCCGGCACATCTCTCGGAGCTCTTCGAGACGAACGTGGTTGCACCGCTCCGACTGGTCTCCGAAATGCTCACATCCCTTCAACGGTCCGCCGGCATCGTCGTCAACATCAGTTCCGATGCCGCCGTCGAGGCGTATGAAGGGTGGGGACCGTACGGGGCATCGAAGGCCGCACTCGACCACGTGTCGAAGGTGCTGGCCGTCGAGCATCCGGATCTGAGCGTCTATGCGTTCGACCCCGGCGACATGCGCACGAACATGCATCAGTCGGCGTTTCCCGGCGAGGACATCTCAGACCGCCCACTCCCGGAGTCCGTGGTACCGCACTTCATGAGGCTGGTGGAGCATCGACCTCCATCCGGCCGCTACACACGAGCCGACATGACGAGGCAGCGGTTGACGGGATGACGACGGCTGGCCAACCGGGACTCGCCCCTGCGACGGCACCCATCGAGTCGACCGGACGGAGCCGCGACGACGTCTCGCTGCTCGTCTCGGGGAGCAGCCCCCCAATCGACACCAGATTCCGTCGAATCGGCGAGTACCTGAACCCAGGCGATGTACTCGTCGTGAACTCCTCGCCGACCGAACCGGCAGCGCTCTGGGGTCGGCTCGACGGCGAACGGGCCGGCGTTCACATCGCAGGGCCGGGCCGCAGCCGAGACCAGTGGGTGATCGAACTCCGGAGGGTCGATCGTTCGGGTCCCATACTCGAAGCGAAGCCTCGTGATCTGATCGGCGTCGAGGACGGAACGTTGGCGCTGCTCGGGCCCGCCGGAGGTGTGGAGTCAGGCGTGCGTCTCTGGAACGCCAGATGGACGGGCAGACGCGACCTCACCGACGTGGTCCGGACGAGCGGCAGGCCGATCCGATACTCCTACGTGCCAGACGGCTGGCCGATCGACTCGTACCGGACGATGTTCGAGGTCGCTCGCCGCGAATTCTCGAGCGCCGAGATGGCGAGCGCTGCGCGCCCCTTCACGCGTCGAGTGACCGGAAACCTGCGCCGGCTCGGCATCGAAGTCGTCCCCATCACGCTCCACACCGGTGTCTCATCACCCGAACAACATGAGGGGCCGATGCCGGAGCGCTTCGAAGTCGGACCATCTGCGGCCGCCACGATCAATCGGGCACGGGCTCGAGGGAACCGCATCGTTGCCGTGGGGACGACGTCGACGAGAGCTGTCGAGTCTGCCGTCGACGGAACGGGCGTCTCGCCCATTCGGGGATGGACCGATCTCGTCCTGTCGAGCCGCCGCCCCGCAACCGTCGTCGACGCACTCGTCACCGGATGGCATCCCCCCGAAGCTTCGCACCTCGATCTGCTGGAGGCAGTCGCCGGGCCGGAAGCTGTCTCGCGTGCCTACGTATGTGCCCGCGAGCTCGGATACCGCTCGCACGAGTTCGGCGATTCGTGTCTGCTCTTCAGGCCGTGACGTCAGCCGAGGTCGGGACGCCTTGCAGCCGTCCGCTGCTCTCGTTGTTGGCGGCGCCACTCCTCGATGCGCCCGTGGTCTCCCGAGCGCAACACATCCGGGACCTCCCAGCCGCGAAACACCGCCGGCCTGGTGTAGTGCGGCTCCTCGATCGTCCCTTCTCGAAAGGACTCGCGTTCGATCGACTCGGCGTTGCCCACGACCTCCGGGATGAGCCTCACCACCCCCTCGACGATGACGAGCGCAGCCGCCTCGCCACCGGCGATCACGTAGTCGCCGAGAGAGACCTCCTCATCGATCATGTGCTCGGCAATCCGCTCGTCGACGCCCTCGTACCGCCCGCAGACCAGCGCGAGGTGGTGTAGCTGCGCCCATCGGTCGAGGTGACCCTGGCTGAGCGGGGCGCCACCCGGCGTGAGGAGAACTCGGTGAGCTCCCTCGACGGTGTCGAGCGCCTCTGCCAGCGGCTCGGGCATGAGCACCATGCCGGGTCCACCGCCGAATGGGCTGTCGTCGACCTGGCGGTGGACGCCCTTGCCCCAGGTTCGGAGGTCGATCGCATCGACGTCCACGAGCCCACGCTCGATGGCGCGCCCGGTGATCCCCAGCCGGAGCGGGGAGTGGAAGTACTCCGGGAAGATCGTGATGATCGAGATCTGCATGTTCGTTCAGCGTATTGTCAGGGCGTGCAGGAACACGACTCCGAATCGTTCGACCTCCCCGAGTGGGGCACCGAGGGTGCTCCCCCTCCCCCGCCGCCGGACACCGACCTCGACGATGCCGTCGAGCCCACCGATCTGTTCCTCGACGTCACACCGGAGCTGATCCGCACCACCACCCAGCTTCCGCCCGGGTATCGAGTCCGGAACGTGATCGGGCTCGTGAGCGCCGAAGGCTCCGCATCGGTGACCGACGACGTCGCATTCGGCGCCGCCCTCGCTGCGGCGAAGGCGGCCGCACTCGATCGCCTCTCGTCCGATGCCTCGACGAGTGGCGCTACAGCGGTGGTCGGGATCCGGATGACGGTGGCGACCAGACTGAATGACGTCGTCGTGATCGCCTACGGCACCGCGCTCGACGTCAGGCAGGCCTGATCAGACGGCTCGTTCGATGTTGATGTCGCCCGAGACGGTCTTGGCGTACACGCGAACCAGCCTGCGCCGCTCAGACACCGACTCGACCGGCTGATCCTCGAACTCCGATCCCGGCTCAGGAGACGCCGGTGGCGCGGGCGGCGGGAGATTGACATCGCCGCTCAACGCGTCGAGATCGAAGTCGAGTTTGATGCCGGACGGCAGGCCGATGGTGATGTCTCCCGACATCGACTTGACGGAGATGTCGTCGCCTTCCACACGATCGATCTGGGCGTCGCCTGACGCACTCTTCACCGAGACATCGCCGTCGACGCGCCCGATCCTCACGTCCCCCGATGCCAAGCTCGTCTTCAAGTCACCCGTGACGACATCGCCGATCAAGTCGCCAGACGCTGCGGCCACCTCACAGTGCCCGTGAACGGTGTCGAACCGCACGTCACCCGAAGCGGTCTTGACCATGAGCTCGTCGGTGTCGGTGAGGCGGATGTCACCGGACGCAGTGCGGGCTTTGACGGCGCCCAACCTCTGCCGTGACACGAGGTCGAGCGAAGCCCCGGATACTTCCAGATCACAGCCTGCGGGCACGCCAACGGCGACCCGTACGCTCGGCCCCGAGAAGAAGGAGGTCTTCTTCTCGCTCGTGATCGAGACGGTGTTGCCTGCCTGCTCGACGGTCACCCCTGTCGTCTTGCCGGACAGCGAAGCCTCGATCCCGCCGTTCGGCGACTGGTAGACCTCGACCTCCCCTGATTGCAGCGAGATCACCAGACGGGCATGCCCGTCGATGTCGAATTCGTATCGGTCGCTCATAGGTCGATCGTCCCCCGTTGGGTCCGTCGCTTGCCCTGTTTCTGGCTGACCTTGCGGCTGAGCGCATCGACGACGAATTGGTTCACAGACGCCCCGCTGCCGTCTGCGGCGTCTTCCACGAGTGCCTTGATCGACTCGGGGATGCGCACGGTGATCCGGGCTGAGAGATCCTGGTCGCCGGTGGCGGTCGGTGTGCCGGTGTCCTCGGTGACCTTCAGAACCGGCTCACCGTCGGCGAGCACGACGTCGACCCGCTGATCGACCAGCTGGGCGTTCACTTCGAGCGCCGCCTGCTCGGCGAGCGAGAAGGCGGCCTGCTGAAGGGCGGGGCGAAGGGCACCCATGAGCGCGTTCGCCGCAGCCTCCACGCCCGGGTCACCCCCGGCGAGGGCGATCTGGGATCGAACCGATCCCTCCAGCTCGGCAAGTAGTCCTTCCACGTGCATCGTCATCTCCTCCGCCGGCGGATGCGCCGTTCCGGGGAACGTAGTTCTTCGTCGGCGCCGGCCAGCGCACGGTTGACGCGAATCCAATGGTTTGGAAGATGGGTCATCGCCTGCATACCCCGGTTCATCATCATGTCCTTCCCGCCTGACACTGTCTGCATCAAGCTGACATCGTCATGATGTCATACTGACATCACTTTGTCAAGAGGCAATGCACGGCTTGATGCTCGCTCGCTGCCGCTCGCATTGCGCTCGATGTCGTCACTCGGCCTGGCGGCCTCGCAACGACGCAGGATGTGCTTCGCACGCTGTCAGGTTCGTGCGTCGACCGGCTGGCGCTGTG